>JBAXBF010000085.1:0-11059 GCA_037142095.1 Chloroflexota bacterium | reverse complement strand
TAAATCTACGCTCCGCCTCAACCCGCAACGCTTCATCCAAAACCGGCATCCCCACCTGTTCCAGAAGAAAGGATGCCGATACCGTACCGCACACCGCCGCTGTATAGAGATCATGGTATTCGAGCCACCCAGCTAAAAAGCCGCCACAAAAAGCATTGCCTGCCCCAATCGGATTCTTCACCTCGACAGGCATGGCTGGCACGTGCATAATCGAAGAGTTACCCTCTTGTGCAACGGCAGCCCCATCTAAATCCATTCGCAAAACCACAATCCGCGCTCCGTATTCAATGAACTGTCGAATATGATTTTCCCAGCTCTGTTTGCCAAGCAGCGAATCGGCTTCCCGCCAGGTAGGTGAAAAAATATCAGTGAGAGACAACAAGCCGCACAGTTCTTTTTCGTTTAGTCTTCGCTCGGCTTCTCGGAAAGTTTCCACGCTGATACAGGCACCCGTCTGGCGCAACTTCGCAATAAAATCAAGGTCCGCTTCCAGAGGGTGAATCCCGAGATGGTAACCGCGTGCCGTGCGGTAACTTTCAGGCAGATATTCCCAACGGTGTGGAAAATGGGCTTGCAGTGCTTCGAGTGGCACACGCCACGCATGTGACCGGGTTCCATCTGTATCCAGAATTTGTTCTGCGCGCAGTGTAGGAGCATCCACTGTGCGCAAACCTTCTATATTAATCCCAGAATCGATCAGAAATTTGCGGTGTGAGGGTGGAAAATCTTTCCCTACGCTCGCGACCAGACCGACATCCTCCGTCCAAAGGCACATCCCAAAAGTGGTCTGCACCCCTCCTCCGCCGAGAACATTTTTCTCGATACGCCCATCCGCGAAGAGAATATCATCCAGAATTAGATTGAAGGCAACGATCATTGAACCATCGTCCTAATCCCGCAGGCAACGATAAAGAGCATCCTTCCACTTCACAGGATCAATTTCCCAGACCACATCCATATTCTTGGGCGGTTTCAGTCCCTCGGGCATGACGTCAAGTTGATCGACAACCGTCATCCCGCGCGTCAATTCACTCCCGTATTCCACATTCACATGGTGCGTCCCACGCTTCGTACATATTGACGGGTCAAGTGCAACCGACATCGCCACTGGATCAGGTAAGCCTAAACCAGGATCTTGCAGCCATTCCCGGTTGGCTTTGAGCGCATGGTAATTGCAGTCAATGGCAAAATCAGCATACTTCGTCTTGAAAGAACGCACAGTCGCGATTTCTTCATCGCTCAAATTCGCCTCAGCCCGGCAGTGTTCCCAGCCCACCATCAACATCGACATGCCAGAGAAAAATACCGCTTTAGCCGACTCAGGATCAACCCAAATATTAAATTCCGCCGCCGGGGTTATGTTTCCCAGACTGGCGGCTGCCCCGCCCATGATCGTACAGGACTTAATCTTCTGAGCAATGTCGGGGGCGAGGGTCAACGCTGTGGCGATATTCGTGAGTGGTCCCAGGGTTACCAGATTTAATTCGCCCCCATGACGGCGTGCGGCATCGATCAATGCCAGTACCCCATGTTTTTCCTCTGCCGGGCGTTTCGGTTCCGGATAATTCTGGTTTCCCATCCCGTCAGGACCGTGAAAGAACTGCGCCCAGGAGGGCGGGCGGCAGAATGGATGCGGAGCACCCACATATACCGGCGTATCTTTTCCACATAGTTCAACCGTGTAACGAGCGTTCTTGCTGCCCATTTCCACTGGCACATTACCGGCAACAATCGAAATGCCTTCGACATGCACATCTGGCCAGCGCAGTGCCATCAATATCGCAACCGCATCATCCGAAGCCGTATCTGTATCGATCCAAAAACGACGCATAAGATCTCCTTTATTCTTCCTTCCAAATTGACAGGATGTCTTTAACTTGATTATCAGATAACACTCGCCGGACTTCTTCCATCGTGGGAACCTGACGCCCTGAGCCGAGCTTTTGTACTTTTGCCGCACCCATTGCATTCGCAAAAGCAGCTATCTGCTCCAATGTCCACTTATTAAGATAGGCATACACAAAACCAGCCGCAAAGGCATCCCCGGCGGCAGAAGTATCTCTAATTGGGACAGAGAAGCCAGGGTGTTCAATCGTCTCAGTTCTGCTCATAACGACACAGCCTTGTGAACCAAGTTTCACGCATACAATCTGAGGACCCCAATCAAGCAGCCCGCGTGCCGATTGCCAATCGCCCGCTTTTCCAATAAACCCCGGGATTTCTGTTTCAGAAAGCAAAAGGATCGTGCATGACGCAAGAATGGTTTTCCAGCGCTCCGCAGGTACATCCGCCATCCAGGGACCTGGATCGAAGCACACAGGTCGCTGGTTCTGGCAGGCATACGCAATCAATTCCAGCATCGCCTCGCTAATGCGCTCTTCTTTAAGCGTATATCCCCACACCTGAACGGCATCTGTTTGCTGGATCACTTGTTTCCATTCCCCAGACAAGGGAATTTTCTCGCCATTTCCGAACTGCCCCAGAAAAACATGCTTGCCCAGGTCATCCACCAGAACGAATACGGTTGTTGTAGTACCGCCATGCTGGCGGCGAATCCAGTGAATATCCACACCCTCATACATAAGCGCATTAAGGGCAGCCACACCAAAGGCGTCATCCCCAACCGCACCCAGCCCAATCATCCGCAATCCAAGCCGTGTACCGCTGATGAGAAAATTTCCCGCTCCACCCGGTTCAATTTGGATTTTCCGTACAAGCTGATCTTCGCCCGCAATAACCGGCAATGTCGGGATGGTGAGAACAACATCGGCAGTCAAATCTCCAAAAGAGACAACCGTAAAACCCATACGAATATCTGCTAAATCTGGGTCTTGAGATATACCTTTTTTATCACTCATATTAATACTCGATTCTTTTATTTCTCTTGATTTCTACGCTGAATAACCTGAAACAAACCTTCAGCAGTTTTATCGAAATCCAATTCAGGATTCTTTTTACGCAATTTGAGGAAATACTGATAAGGGATAACCGTGATCCCTTTCCAGGTTCCGGCGATAGCACAAGCCATAGCCCCAATCGTATCCGCATCTCCAGAGAGACCTGCTGCATAAATAGCAGTCTGTTTGGGGTCGCCTCTTCCCATTGCAAGGACACCAAAGGCAGCCGGCACAGATTCCGTGATCGAAAGCGAAGCGCCAATCAGATCGTAAATCTCTTGCAAACGGCTATATTCACTCGATGAATTGGAACGTGCAATTTCAACCGCCTGATCAATCCGCCGTGAAATCGAAGCTCCAATCCAACGTTCCCCGAAGGCACGTCCCAGGTCGGCGGCTTTCATCCCAGCCGCTATAATCTCATCCAGCGAGACCCCCGGCTGCATGGCAGTCGCAATCGCCCCGGCAATTGCAGAAGCTCCTGAAACCGCCACATCGGTGTTGTGCGTAGGAATACAGGTCAGATAAGCATCGTGAACTGCACCTTCAATATCTCCCGGATGTATGAACCCCACCGGCGCAACGCGCATAGCGGCTCCATTGGTATCTCCAAAGCGTCCGGTCTTGGAAATGTCCTCACCCGCCAGGATCGCTACAATCGCCCGTTGCGTGGACGGTCCGATATATGCACAGGTATCACCATCAACGCGCTGGTACCATTGTAAAAGCGCCTGTGCCGTCCCCTCCATACTGACACCGCCTTCTGTGATAATCGCTTCCGCAAGCGCAAAAGCCTGTTCGGTATCATCTGTCACCCGTCCGGCTGGAAGACCGTGGTGAACGGGATGCTCATCGGGTGCAGCATAAAAATCGTCGATCCAGCCTTTAAAGTGTTTGCGTGTATCTCCAGGAGTCAGCAGCGCCGGCATCGCCCACGCATCCCCCATCGCCAAACCAACCAATCCACCTAAGATTTTTTCTAGCATATTTACCTCTCTATTTCATAGACCGCTGCTGCCCTGATGAACGTGCCCGTTGCTGAGCAGCATACAAAACAAGGGCAATAATCGTTACCGCATATGGAATGATCTGTACCAATTGAGAAGGAATTTTTAAAGGAGCAAGTTGATTTGAAAATGCATCCGCAAATCCAAACAGGATGGCAGCCAGGAGAACCCCCCAGGGCTTACGACCACCCAGATACACGGCAGCCAGGGCGATAAAACCCCTGCCTGCCGTCATCTCACGTTGAAACAATGTCAGGTATGCCATCGAGAGATCCAACCCGCCCAACGCAGCCAAAAAACCACTCATCAAGAAAGCCGCTAACTGTACATGTTTGACATTAATCCCAACAGATGCCGCCGCTTCTGGATTTTCCCCCACCGCCCGTAGATGATAACCCATCCGCATCCGGTAAAGAAAAAGCGCCACCCCAGCCGTCAAAAGAAAAGCTGCGTAAGTAAAAATATTTTGTCCACTTATGATTGTTCCCAGGAAGGGTATCTCTCGTACGAGCGGAATATCAATCACCGGCACCATCCCGCTGGCAAGACCAGAGGAAGCCCCTTTATCACCCGTGATTGTGTAAAGTAAAAAGATCGTCCCGCCCGAAGCCATAATGTTAAGAGCGATCCCTGCCAGAAAAACATCCGTATTCAAGTATAGATGAAAATATGCCAGAATCGCGGACAGCAGCATACCAGCCATTATACCCGCCAGGACGCCCAAACCCACCTGATGGGTATAGGCAGAAACGACCACACCGCTGAAAGCTGCTACGAGCATGATTCCTTCCAAAGCGATGTTGGTCGCCCCGGCAAGGTCGGTCAGCAAGCCGCCAAGCGCCGGAAGGATAAGCGGAGTGCTGATGCGCAGTACGCTGGCAACGAAAGCCGCACTGAAAATGCCGCGCAAGACCAGATCAAGCGGCATACCGGTCTCCTTCTGCTAAATAGGAATCCTCTGGTTTGACTATCCTTTGTTTAATAAAAGGCAGAACATATTCAGCGGTGACCAGTAAGATGATGACTGCCTGGACAATGAGAATCATTTCACGCGGCACATCCGAGGTACGTTCCATGATATCAGCACCCGCGCGCAGGTAACCATAAGCAAAGGCAGCCAGCGGAACGAACAGAGGGTTATTCCGTGCCATGATTGCCACGACAATTCCCTCAAAACCCAATCCAACGGTAATATTGGCGATTAACTTTTGATGGACTCCCAGAGACAGATGGGCACCCGCCAACCCCGCGAAAATGCCCGATACGGCAAATACCAGAACAATCGTGCGTTTGGTATTAATCCCCCCATACTTTGCAAACTTGATATTTTCGCCGACCATGCGCAGTTCGTATCCGAAAGGCGTACGAGCCATCACATAATACGCGATCAGGAATGCTGCCACCCCAATGTACAGCATAACTGTAAGATTCATCTGATTCGTCAACATACGGCGAGTTTCTTCCCAGAACGGTAAGGGAGGCATAAAAGAAGGTAATATTCCTTCCTCTGGAAAGGAATCGGACTGGTTATAACCTGCGCCAGGCGGTTTGATATGGAAGATCAAAAGATAATCATATAATCGTAAGGCAATCGCATTCAACATAAGCGTTGAGACAATCTCATTCGCGTTCATATACGCCTTCAAATAACCAGGTAAAGCACCCCATAAGAAGCCGATCAGCGCAGCGGCAAGCAGTGCAAGCGGTATCCGCAAAAAAAGCGGTAAAGGAACAAAAAGAGCGACAACCCCGGATGCCATCGCCCCAAATGCCATTTGTCCTTCTGCCCCCAAACTGAATTGTTTGGCTTTAAAGGCGATGGACACCGCCAATCCCAATAAAATCAAGGAGATGGACTCTTCCAACCAATCCCCAATCCGGTTCAGGCGCGACAGCGGTCCGAACAAAAACGCGCGGTAAGCATTAAGCGGGTCTTTTGAAACCAGGCAGGTGATAATAAAACCGAGTAAGAGGGCTGCCAAAACCGCCAGAAGAATGCGCAGCGTTTCGCGCACCGCCGGTGATCCGGTAATCCACTTCATAGTACAGCCTCCATCTCTTCAGGGGTTTGTTTTTGAATGCCAAGCATATAAAGTCCCAGCGTTTCTTCGGTCAAACGGGCTGGATCGGAAAAGATGCCTACATTCTCACCTTCATAAAGTACCAGAATCCGATCCGCCAGTTTGATCACTTCCGAGAGATCCGCTGAAATGAGTAATATGGCAGCCCCTTTTGAACGCTGCTCAATGAGTCGGGCATGGATAAATTCAGTTGAACCGACATCCACCCCGCGCGTCGGTTGTGCGGCAATCAACAGCCTTGGTTCTGCCGAGAATTCTCGCGCCAGGATAACCTTCTGCATATTTCCCCCCGAAAGGGAAGATACCATTTGTGCGCCGCTTGATGTGTGAATACCATAAGCATCGATTAATCTTTTTCCCAGGGCTCTTACTTGTTTATACTGAACTCCTAAACCGCGCCGGTAAGGACTGTGAAAATAACGATCCACAATAAAATTCTCCTCAACCGATACATTCAGCGCAAGTCCATTCTTCAAGCGGTCTTCCGGGATATGTGCCACTCCCATCTCGCGCACCCTCCGGGGTGTCTGATTGAGAATTTTCTTTCCATGTAATAATGCATTTCCACTGGCTGCCGGTCGTAAGCCGCTCAGCACTTCTGCCAGTTCAGTCTGCCCGTTTCCCTCCACCCCGGCAATGCCAAGGATTTCACCACTATAAATATTAAATGAGAGGTTACGCAAGATGGGCTTCCCGCTATCTGAGGTACATACAAGATTCTTTACTTCCAACACCTTCGCAGAGCGCTCGCTGGAAGATCTATTCGTTTCCAAGAGCACGTCTCTACCAACCATCATGCGAGCGAGTTCTTTATGAGTTGTCGACGCACTCTCGAATGTACCCAAAGTTTTTCCAGCCCGCATCACGGTGATATAACTAGCTATCTCTTTGACTTCATTTAACTTATGTGAGATGAAGATGATCGTTTTTCCCTGTTCGATCAGCGTCCGGGCAGCCCGGAACAAGTCCTGTGTTTCTTGAGGTGTAAGCACAGCCGTCGGCTCATCCAAAATTAGCACCTGTGCCCCCCGGTAAAGCGTCTTGAGGATTTCCACCCGCTGGCGCATACCCACCGATAGATTTGCCACACATGCCTTGGGATCAACTTTTAACCCATATTGGTTCGCCAATTCATTGGAGATCTCTTCAGCCCGCTTCTGATCCACCAATCCCCTGCGCAGCGGTTCCTGCCCTAATACAATATTCTCGGCTACACTAAACGAAGGAACCAGCATGAAGTTCTGGTGTACCATGCCGATGCCAGCCGCAATGGCATCATGCGCAGAATGAAAACGTACTTTTTTACCGTCGAGCAGGATTTCACCGCTGCTGGGCAATTCCATTCCATAGAGGATTTTCATCAGGGTAGATTTCCCTGCCCCATTCTCACCAACCAGCGCATGGATATCCGCGCGCATCACTGAGAAATGCGTACCATCATTGGCAACAACCCCATTGGGATAAACCTTGACGATATTTCGCATTTCTACCAATGCTGTCATTCTACCTCTCGTTCATTCAGAAAAAATTGCCTCTCTGTGGAGATCAAAGGTTATTTAAAAACTGTATCCACCTTAATCTTACCCGCTAATAAATCTTTTTCCGCCTGCTCAATCTTTGCCTTGACGTCGGCAGGGGTAGCCGCATCATAAAACTTATTCTTCGCCAGACCCACCCCACCTTCGGCGACACCCAGCGCTTCTCCCGTACCATAAGGCAGTTTGCCTTCCAAATGCAATTTCAGGGCACGATAGAGACTGTTATCCACGTTCTTCATCATCGAAGTCAAAATCACCTTTGCCTGTTGAGGATTCGTCTCCTCGATTGCGATCGCCTGATCTGAATCTACCCCGATGGCGTACATACCCATTTCCTGGGCTGCCTGGAAGATGCCAAACCCCGTCCCGCCGGCAATTTGGAAAACGATATCCGCCCCTTGCTGGTACATGGCTAACGCCAGTTCCTTACCTTTGGCAGGATCATCCCAACCGGTGGCATATTGCTTAATAACCTTAATATCCGCTCTCGCATCTATCGCACCTTGTTCATAACCTATGATAAAGTCATTAATAACCGGAATATCCTGCCCCCCCACTGCACCAACGATCCCTGTTTTACTCATCAAACCCGCAAATAATCCCGCTAGATACGAACCTTCATTCTGCTTATACATTACGGAATATACGTTCTTACAATCGCACGTCTTATAATCCACTTCATCATCGTAGAAAATAAATTTCTTATCCGGGTACTTGGGAGCTATCTTCATTAAATAATCCCGCATTGGATTGGTACCAACGATCATGACATCGTAATCCTCATTTGCCGCGGCATCCTCTAAGGAGGATTGCCATTTAGCCGGATCATTGCCTGCTTCAATCGACTTGACCTGGATCCCAAATTCCTTCTGGGCGCGCACCGTCCCACGCACTGCCGAATCGAAAAAGGATTTATCGCCTTGCGTACCGTTAATGAGATTGACGACTTTAAGCACCTTGGTTGCGGCTGGCTTATTCTCCACTACCGCCGGCGCACAAGCAGAAGATCCAAGGATTAAGGTTAGAATTAATATGAGAAGATTAAGTTTAGTTTTCATTTCTGTCTCCCGATAACACAATAGAAACTTTATTATATCAGAAACTTATCTATGCTTGAAATGCGTTTCAGCGTTTTTGAATAAGTATGTTTAAGATATAATACAGATATAGGTCATCCCTGATCGACCTTTCTATATGTTTCAAAGGAAAACAGAAAATGAGAAAACATCCCAGGAATATTTTTTTTCACCGAATAATGGGTTTAATCTTTTTGGCGTTTTCTCTCTCCCAGACAGTGTCAGTTTCCGCACTATCTCCCAATCAGAATCGTGCAACCCTTACAGGATATGATTCCGAGCGGTATGCCAATCATCCTGGTGCTGCATTCAATCTCGCAGATCCTACCTTGCTTTCGCCGGCTGGAATCGTGAGCACACCCCGCCCAGCTTTTAAGTGGTATGTAACCGGAAGCACAATTAAATGGACTGCGGTAAGTAGTTCAACAAAATTTCAATTATTGATTAAAAAAGGAGCAAGTATCGTCCACCAACAATGGTACACAGCCATTCAAGCGCAGTGCTATATAGGTAAAGGCTATTGCGCTCTTGCATCACCGCTCGCTCTCTCCGACGGTTCATACACATGGCAGATTCGAAAACGGAACACATCCGGGATCGGCGCATGGAGCAGCTCAAAGAGTTTCACCATCCTCCTTATGCCAGAAAAAACAAGCTTGCTTACGCCTACCTGCATGACGATCAAAACAAGACCCACCTTTCGCTGGAATGCCATCAAAAACACGACTCAGTACCAAATTTTAGCGCGTGATGGAACAAGTACTCGCTTCCAAAACCAGGTCACCTCTCAACAGGCACATTGCAGTAGTGGCACAGGAGAATGTTGGATTGCTTCCCCTCTTGTTCTGTCTGACTTGACAAGCTATTCCTGGTCAGTTCGGGGATGGAATCAATATGGGTACGGAAACTGGAGCAGCACTGCATTCTTCCATGTCTCCACAGCAGACAACGATGGAGATGCCCTTCCCGATGCCTGGGAAACCTGCGGATACGATTCGAACGATGACGGGCATATCGATGTCAACTTGCCTGCGTTAGGTGCAGACCCCCGTCACAAGGACATCTTCGTATATATGAATTTTATGGTGAGTCCTTCGGTGGGGGATCTGGGTCCGACCTCGCAGATTCTCAACCGCATTACCAGTGTATTCTCCAACGCTCCCGTCACTAATCCCGATGGCATCGATGGTATTGATATCCATTTGGAACTCGGCAATCAGGTTCCTTATCAGGAAACGCTTGGATACTACAATCCCGACTGGAATATCATGCAAAATTCAATCTGGACCGATTTTGATGCGATTAAAGCCATGTATTTCCCGGCGGCACGCTCCGCCACGCATCATTACATGATCTGGGCAAATAGTTATGGCGGAACAACTTCCAGCGGTCTCGCCCGCGGTATACCCACCAATGACTTCATTGTTTCCCTCGGCTATTGGGGGTCTGGTGGCACCGAATGGGAAAGACAGGGGACCTTCATCCATGAACTCGGACACACAATAGGCTTGACCCACGGCGGAGGTGGAATAAACGATCATGTAAACTATAAACCCAATTACCTGAGTGTTATGAGTTATACTTTCCAAGTTAATGGTCTTTATCGAGGCGGTTGCTGGGGAGACGCGGGATGTCCGGATAATTTTGATTACCAACGCTTCACCCTGCCTGCACTTAATGAAAGCAATCTCAATGAAACCCTTGGTTTAAATGGCGGTGTTGCCATTACTGGTTACAAAACCTGTTTCTTCGCCCCGGATTATTCTCAGCATTGCGATCCCGTTGATACTTCCCTTGACTGGAATAATAACCATATAATTGACGTCAGCGTATCTGTAGATATTAATGATGATGGAGATATTACGACTTTATTGGCAACCCAAAATAATTGGGAAAACCTGATCTTCGACGGTGGTGGGATCATCGGCTCCGGTTTGCCGTATGCCGAACTCCAACGTTTCGTCGCGAATATGCCCAGTATCTATATCAAAGAACTGGATCTGGAAATGCTCCAAAAGATGAAGGAATCTTCCACAATTTCGCAGCCTTAACCAAGCCATCCTTTTGTCCATTGCTATACTTCAAATAGGGTTAAGTTGCGCTTTATAGAAAACCTGAAAGTTTATGGTAAGCAGCATCTCCAAGACAGGTTTATGGGTCGAATGCGATTGGCACAAACAATCCACAATTGCAGATATGAACGGAGTAAATTCAAGGTAATACTCGGAATACAAGCACTTTTTTTTGACAAATTTCCACAACCGTTCGATAAGGTTAAGATTAGGCGAATAGGTAAGCAAGTACCAAAGCACATTTTGGGTAACGAGCATTGTCCAATAATTGCGTGATGGGGATACCTAACTTCGTGTCCGCCAATTTGTGTAACAGCTCACAAACGCTTTCTACTGTGATATAAGTGTCGTTCGTTACGGTGACCAGTTCATGGGTAATAACATTCAA
>JBAXBF010000084.1:0-11070 GCA_037142095.1 Chloroflexota bacterium | reverse complement strand
TTAAATATCCATCTGGTACACTCGGTAACGGCGAAGAGGCTTGCCTCCTAATTTCACGATGGCGTTATTCATGAGAACGTTGTCTTCGAGGACATAGTTAATTTCCATGCGCAGTTCGGCGTTGAAGCACGATTCATAGAGTGCCCGGTAGAGGATACTGTCGATCGCTTTTCCGTGGTATTCTGGAACTACGCCCAGGGCAAACATGCGGTACTGGTTCAAACGGGGTATTCCCCGCAGCAGTTTTAGCCAACCGAAGGGATACATATGTCCATTTAATCCCTTTAAGAGCACATTCACATCCGGGATTGCAATCGCGAAGCCAATGGTTGTTTTCAACCAATCTTCGGCGAATAAAACCGCCTTGGGATGAATGATCGGTTTCAAATCATGCGCCATGGCGCGTACTTCCGCCTCTGTAACCGGTGAGTATCCCCAATTGTTAATTAAACACTGGTTGGAAAGTTCATTGATGACCTCAATTTCATGGTCGAGGTTATCCATATCGATCGTACGGATGGTCACGCCGTAGCGGTCTGCTATGCGGTTGGTCAGAGTCATGATTCGATCCGGAATCTGGTAATTTTCACGGGCATCGATGTAATACACCAATAAATCTTTTATTTTCTCCAATCCAAACGCTGAAAACTGTTCATTGTAGTAAGGTAGGTTATAAGGAGACATCACGACCGGTGCAGGCTTAAAACCTTCCACTACGGCTCCCCATTCTTGAGAGACAAAACTCCAGGGTCCGCGCATGTACTTCATTCCATGTTGTTGCAGCCATTGGCGGGCAGTCTCTAGTAATTGACGTGCGGCGGATTCATTCGCAGGACACTCATAATAACCAAACAACCCGACAGCTTCCTTCCAGGCTTCGACCGCCAGTTTGTCGATAAATGCGGCTATCCTGCCAACGGCTTTATTTCCATCATAAAGTAGAAAGAGAGCATACTCACAGTGTTGCAACATAGGATTACGGACAGGGTCAAACTGCGCGTTTTGCTCATCCCGCAATGGCGGGATCCAAACTGGATCTTTTTTATAGAACCGGTAAGGGAGGTTGATGAAAGTTTTTAAATCTGCAGGCGTTTGGACTTGAGCGATTCTCATAATAAATTTCCTGTTTATTTATAGAATAGTCGTATTGTAACCTAATTGCCGTCTTGTATGGGGTCCTTTCTCAAATTATTTTATTATGAGTGAGTTGAATATACCGTCTTTTCCTTACGCAAGATTTAGTTCGCAAATTATTCATTTAGAATTTGGCATGGAAAAATGGCTCCGATAAACCATTTATGATATACTATTTGGAAAGTGGTCTTGTTTACAAATTCAAAGATAGGTGAATTATGGAAGTAAATCGAGATTATGCACTCACCTTATTACAGTCCATGTTGGGAAAAGAAGCAACCTTTCGCCCTGGACAATGGGAAGCTATCCATACGGTAGCCGTGCAGCGCAAACGTGCGCTGGTTGTCCAATATACGGGATGGGGGAAAAGCCTGGTATATTTCCTGTCGACCAAATTATTGCGTGATCAGGGCGCAGGTCCTACCTTGATGATCAGCCCTTTGTTATCCTTGATGCGCAACCAGATGGATATGGCGCAAAGGATTGGTGTCAGGGCATTTACAATCAACAGCGGTAACCGTGAGGAATGGGAGGTTGTCGAAGGAGCAATTTCAGATGACCAATGTGACTTGTTATTAGTCTCTCCCGAACGGTTGAACAACAAGCGTTTTCTCGATAAGATATTTCCGCACATGTCCAGCAAAACCGGCTTATTCGTGGTTGACGAAGCCCATTGTATATCGGATTGGGGACATGATTTTCGACCCGATTACCGCCGCATCACGCGTATTTTACAGAGATTACCCAAGGGCGTTCCGGTTCTTGGAACGACTGCGACCGCGAATGATCGTGTGATCCAGGATGTACAGGCGCAAATGGGATCAGAATTAACCGTGCTGCGGGGTTCTCTGGCGCGTTCTTCGCTGCGCTTGCAGAATATTGTTCTTCCAAGCCAAAGTGAGAGAATGGCATGGCTGGTTGAGAATTTGCCGGTTCTGCTAAAGTTGGGCAGCGGGATTATTTATTGTCTGACGGTACCAGATGCGAAACAAGTTGCCGCGTGGTTAAAACAAAAAGGTTTCTCCGCCGAAGCCTATCACGCGGGAGATGATGATGTCATTGATCGACCTGCCTTGGAACAAGCCTTCCTAAAGAATGAACTTAAGATTCTGGTTGCAACGGTTGCGCTGGGGATGGGTTTCGATAAACCGGATATTGCTTTTATCGTTCATTTCCAGAAACCAGGTTCGGTAGTGGCTTATTATCAGCAGGTCGGGCGTGCCGGCAGAGCAGTTGAGCGCGCCTATGGGATTCTTCTCAGCGGCACTGAAGACGATGATATCCATAAATACTTTATTGATTCCGCCTTTCCAAGTATGGATATCATGAAAGATATCTTGAAAACCCTCGAAAAACATGAAAAACTTCTGCTGAGTGAGATATTGAGAGACGTAAATATCTCTCGCTCGATGGCTGAAAAAGCATTGAAGTTATTAGAGGTGGATGGATTAGTGGGGCAGGATGAGAATAAATATTTTCGAACATCCAATCCCTGGCGTCCTGATAACCGTAAAATTGAACGGATCATGTCTCTGCGTTGGGATGAATTGGAGCAGATGCAGGAATATGTAGCCTATCAGAAGTGTCTGATGGAATTTCTGCAAAAAGCGCTGGATGATCCGCACCCTGTACCTTGTGGTCGCTGCGCCAATTGCCAGGGGAAGGGGTTTCCAGCCAAAGCCTCCCCTCAGCTTGTCGAAGAAGCAGAGAAATTTCTTAAGTACCAATTCATTCAAATCAAACCGCGCCAACAATGGCCGAATGGATTATTCCCTGATTTAAAACGTAATATTCCCAAAGAGAACCGTAACGAGGTCGGTTGTTCATTGAGTATCTATGGAGATGCGGGCTGGGGAACGCGAGTTCGAGACGGGAAATACAAACATACCTTTTATTCAGATGATTTAGTGGATGCAGCCGTTGATTTAATAAAAGAACGGTGGAATCCGCAGCCTTTCCCGAAATGGGTTACAGCGATCCCTTCTCTCAGACATCCAACCTTGGTACCTGGTTTTGCAGAACGATTGGCAAAAAAATTGAAACTTCCTTTTATCACGGTATTGGAACGGACAGGTCAAGCCGTTGAGCAGAAATTGATGCAAAACAGCACCATGCAGGCGCGTAATGTGTACCGTACCTTGGAAGTAAAGGGTAAGATTCTGGATCAACCGTTATTACTAATTGATGATATTATTGATTCCGGTTGGACGCTAACGATGGCAGGTTATATTTTACGTAAAAAGGGAAGCGGCCTCGTTTATCCCTTCACATTGGCAAATGCAGCGGCAAAGAAAGGTTGATTCATGATACTTTCACCAGATTCTCAAGCGATATTATTACTGTGTTCGCATCTCGGTATTAAGGGAGAGGAAAGGAAACCGCTTACCTTAAAAGATTGGAATCCGTTGGCACAGAAGATATGGAAGTCACCTTTGAAAAGTCCGGGGGCTTTGCTGGGTTTAGGCGCGTTGGATATAAAAAAAGACCTTGATTGTACGGATGAAGAATCGGAACGGATTGCACAATTACTGGAATGGGGCGGAGGTCTCGCAGTAGAATTAGAGCGGTTGGAGTCTTTAGGCATAGGGGTGATCACGCGGGCGGATGAAAATTATCCATCTCGTTTTCGCCAAAGGCTGAAGGAGGGGGCTCCCACGGTTCTCTTTTATGCGGGCGAAAAAGAGCTCCTGGGACAGCCGGGAATCGCAGTCGTCGGTTCTCGTGCTCTGGATCAAACCGGCGTAACATGCGCTGAATTGGTGGGGAATGCTTGTGCTTTTTCAGGGAAGGTGCTTTATTCTGGTGGAGCAAAGGGCGTCGATTCGATTAGTACAAAAACGGCATTGGAAAATAATGGGTATGCCGTTAGTATTCTCGCCGACAGCTTAGAAAGATCGATTAGGCTGCCCGATTTACGCAAGTCACTTATCAGTGGTTCACTCTGTCTGGTCACACCTTATGCGCCGGATGCTGGTTTTTCAGTCGGTACAGCCATGGGGCGCAACCGCATGATCTATACCCTCTCCGATTACGCGATTGTGGTATCGAGTGATTATGAGAAGGGGGGAACCTGGGCAGGCGCCAGCGAAACTTTGAAAGCCGCCTGGGTGCCGGTCTTTATCCTGAAATACGAAACCATGCGCGAAGGAAACCAACATCTCCTTGAAAAAGGCGGTCTCCCGCTTCCTTTTCCGTTACCGGTGGATCCGCGAAAACTTTATGACTGGTTATCGGCAAATTCTTTAGAACATGCGGGTATCAAGGATATATCTCAACAACTTAAGTTAGAATTATAGAAAACATCCGCAGTCAAGGCACTATGAGGATGGCTGATTTGACCTCTCTAATCCTTTTTGGTTAAGCTTGGAATGGATCGATAGGCTTCCAAAGAAATTGTCCGCAGGATTCTTAACCGATTGCGTTAAAACATATTGAGAATGTCCTTTTTCTCTTTTTAGAATGATGAAAACCTGATACAATCAAGAAAGAGACTCGCGTGCGGCAAAGTGAGTTTACCATAGAGACGTTTTCTTCACTCACTACCGTTCTTTGTTGACCTTGCGCAAGATTATTACCTGGAGGTATTTATGTCGGCTGGGAAAATCATCGCTTACATTTGTGCTGCAATTTTGATCGTTTTTGGTGTATTGTTCATTTTAGCGACTTTTAGCCCGAATGGCAACCTTGGTTGGATGGTTATTGGACTGATTCTGGTTGGGATTGGTTTTGGATTCATTTGGTTCGCCAGCCGGAGCAAACCGTCTGATTCTCCTCCCCAGGAATCCACTTATAAAGTCGATCTATCCGGCAGCGTTAAGCTGGAGTCCTTGAAATGTCAATCCTGTGGCGGGGCATTAAGTCCCGATAATGTTAAAATGGTGGCAGGTGCCCCGGTAGTTACCTGTCCTTATTGTGGTGTAAGTTACCAATTGACCGAAGAACCTAAGTGGTAAGGAGGTTGTTATGGGTAAAAGAACCCTTAGCCTGATCATCCTCGCTCTGCTTTTATTATCTACGTTCAGCGTGGCGTTCGCGCAGAGTTATCGTTTCAGTCTGGATGAAGAAGTCGTCCATGTGTTTTGGAACAAAGATGGGACGATGTCCCTGGATTATGTCTTCACCTTTACAAATCAGCCCGGTGCACATGCCATTGATTATGTGGATGTGGGTGTACCCAATCCTAATTATGATATGAGCAGCGTATCTGCCGATATCGAGGGGAATCCGCTCTCTGACTTCCAGAACTCGGAATATGTGAAACCCGGGGTTGCCGTTGGATTAGGGGGACGCGCCATACCCAGTGGTGGTACCGGTAAGGTGCATGTCGCCATCGGTACAGTGCGCAACGTGCTTTACCCGGACAGCAAGGACGATAAGTACGCCAGCGGTGTCTTTGCGCCTACCTGGTTCGGATCTGAATTTGTAAGTGGTGCTACCCATTTGACCGTCGTCTTTCACCTGCCACCGGGTGTCCAACCCGCAGAACCGCGCTGGCACGCTGCTCCGTCAGGCTGGCAATCAGAACCGGCTACGGCGCTCGACGATCAGGGGTTGGTTACTTATACCTGGGAAAACACGGCTGCCAATGGTTCCTCAAAATATGAATTTGGGGCTTCTTTTCCCGCAAAATATGTACCCGATTCTGCCATCGTTCGCCCCAATATTCTTGAACCGATTCTGGGATTGATTACCGGCATTGTTTCGCTGGTTTGTAACCCTTGTTCGCTTGTATTTATTGTCATCGTGGCGGTGGTTGGCTACAGCGCTTTCAAAACCCGTCGTCGTTCCATGGAATATCTGCCTCCATCCATTGCCATTGAAGGGCATGGGATCAAGCGCGGCTTGACTGCGGTTGAAGCGTCCATTTTAATGGAACAACCAATGGATAAAATCCTCACCATGATTCTATTTTCCGTCCTGAAGAAGGGGACGGCTGAAATTGTCACCCGCGACCCGCTTAAGATCAAGGTGGCAGACCCCCTTCCTGAAGGGTTGTACCCGTATGAAGCAGATTTCCTGGGTGTTTTTAAAGAAGATACTCCTAAACAAAAAATGCGCACTGAGATGCGGGATTTGATGGTCAATTTGGTTAAGGGTCTGGCGACCAAAATGAAAGGTTTCAGCCGCAAAGAAACCGTTGATTACTATAAAAATATTATTGATACCGCCTGGCAGCAGGTCGCATCCGCGGGTACCCCGGAAGTCAAGAGTCAGAAGTTCGATGAAAACATCGACTGGGCAATGGCGGATAAAGGATTTGAAGATAAGACCCGCGATGTTTTCCACTCGGGTCCCGTATTTGTTCCATCCTGGTGGTGGCGCTATGATCCGATGCTCTCGCGTCAACCCATGAGCACTACCCATACAGCCAGCACAATGCCCAGTACACCTTCTTCTACGCAGGGCGGGAGTTTCTCTATGCCCACCTTACCCGGTGGTGAATTTGCTGCGGGTATGGTTGTGGGGATGCAGAATTTTGCCGGGAATGTGGTGGGGAATGTAACCGATTTTGCCGGTTCCATCACCAATGCGACCAATCCGGTGCCCAAGACAACTTCCAGCGGCGGTGGCGGTGGCGGGGGTGGGCATTCCTGTGCGTGTGCCTGTGCTTGTGCCGGATGTGCCTGCGCTTGTGCGGGTGGAGGTCGTTAGGCGTGAATGAAACTTCATCATTTATGGTCAGGACTGCAGAAAGCATTTCAGCCTGAGGATGTCCCTCTCCCTCCGCCTGGTTTATACCACTACTTGAGGGAGAGATGCGATGATCGTTCCCGCCTTCATTTACGCGTTGATCCCGATGGGCGCGGTACGCTCCTGGTCAATGCCAGCCGCCTATTTCATCTTAACCCGACGGCTGCCAGTATGGCGTATTTGACTCTGGAAGATGAGGACGATGCCCAGATAATACGCTTGATTACGAGACGTTACCGCATCTCGGTACGCCAGGCACGCTTGGATTACACCGATTTCAAAAGCAGACTGCATGAACTCATTCGTCCGGATGGCGCCTGTCCCATTCATGACCTCGAAGTCGATATCATCGCCCCGTTCAGCGCTCATCCTCTTGCCCCTTATCGCATGGATTTGGCACTTACGTATCGCTGTAATAATGACTGCGGGCATTGTTACAATATTCGCGGAGGCGAAGATCAGAGTGTGGGTACAAATGCTGAACTTTCCACGGCTGAATGGCAGCGGGTTATCGACCGCTTATGGGATCAGGGGATACCGCATATTCTCTTCACCGGTGGCGAACCCACCTTACGAGATGATCTTCCCGAACTGATTGAATACGCAGAACGCAAAGGGCAAATCACAGGGCTGAATACCAACGGGCGCCGTTTGAGCGACCCGGCATATTTGCAATCTCTCATCGATGCGGGCTTGGATCATGTCCAGATCACGCTTGAATCGGATGACCCGCTTATTCATGATCAGATGGTATGCCGAAAAGGTGCCTGGCAGCAGACAGTGGCTGCTATCCGGAACGCCCTGGCTTCCCGCTTGTATGTGATGACCAATACCACCATGCTGCGTGACAACGTCGCTACTTTGGGGCAGACGCTCGATTTCCTGGCGGAGTTGGGCGTGCCGACTGTGGGCTTAAATGCCTTGATCTATGCCGGACGCGGCGCTCAAGTCGGCAGCGGGCTGGCTGAAAGCGAACTATACCCGCTTCTCAACCTTGCGCGCCAGCGTACATCCCATCATAACCAGCGTCTTATCTGGTACACACCCACCCAATACTGTCATTTTGACCCGGTGCAAATGGAATTGGGTGTCAAAGGCTGCACGGCGGCGTTATACAACATGTGTATCGAGCCGGATGGAGGCGTCATTCCCTGCCAATCCGCCTACCGCCAGGTGGGAAATATGCTTAAGGATGATTGGAAAACGATCTGGGAGCATGAGCTTTGTGTCCGGCTGCGGGAACGGCGCTATGCTCCTGAAGAGTGTAAGGCTTGTGCGCTGTTGGCAGAATGCGGCGCCGGGTGTCCTTTGAAACTTGACATGCCTCTATCCCTGATTTCAGCGTGATGTATCGTTGAAAATCGGAAACACAAATTGCCGTTTATTTGTGTAAATTGAAAAGTGAGGTGAATTATGAAAACAAGAAAGGTTTTGTTTGGTTTATGCTGCTTAACCTGGTTTTGTCTTTCAGCCTGCACTTCTTCCCAGATCCCGTCTTTGCCTGAATACGCATCCTTGCCGAAAACGCTTATCCCGGAGCGGGCGGGTGCCGCGCCGTCCCTTTCCCTGACTCCCAAGCCGCTCGATATTCTGGTGACCACGCGAGCTGGGCAGGAAGTCCATTTTGAACGTTTCATGATTGAACCAAATGAATACGTAGCTTTCCACACCGAATCCATTCCGCAGGGTATTCCCTTAGCGAATGGGGTCGAAGTCGCGTTGGATTATATCCAGCAGGTCGATTTCGATCAACCTCCCGCTGGTTGGGATGCGCCATCCACTTCGGGGCAATGGAATGTATCTCTCCTTTTGACCGACGACACACAGCTTCATACTGGTTTGGGGTTTAAAACACACCATAAATTGCGTATCACGGGATATTCCAATTTGGGTTATGTTGAGATTGAGCTGCTTGATGTCAAAAAAATTACGATACAAAGGGCATCTGCGCCGCTGCCGCTGCCCAAAGAACCGGTGGGGAATGACATCATCACGGTGGAAACAAAGAATGGCGAGCGTATTCAAGTAGCCAATCCAAAAATCTTCACCCGCTGCATGTATGATGTCTATTGCTGCCATGATGAGACGCTGGAGATGATCCCGCTCTTGGGAAGAACGGATATTGCCCTGAATGCCGTCCAATCGGTAACATTTCCAAGTAATCAGTCGGTTGTGATCGCATCGGCAGATGGCAGCCCCGCCGCTGCTAAAATTCGCCCGTCCTCCGTTTGCCCGCAGACAGCCTGGCGTCTGCGCGGTAAGGCTGCCCTGGGCGACTTTGAGATTGAGCTTTCATCCGTCAAAGAGATGAGGAAATGACCCTACCGTAAGGGCGAAGCATCCGTCTCAGTGTCGGTATTTATCCGGGGATGGAACGGATGCTTCGCCCCAACAGTCCCCGTAGTAAGGTGATTTATCGCCTTCTTTGTCTTAGCGTCTTGGCGTGCCATGATCTGGGTTCCAGAAGATTTTATCCACAGATTTCACAGATGACACAGATAAAAATAAATATCAGCGTCTTCTTTGCGGCTTAGCGGCTTGGCGTGCCAAGATTCGGAAACGGGGTTTGGTTGGATGAATCACCGTGCCCCTACGACTGCATCATGCACCAAGAAAATATTACCCATAGCATCATTTTCTGCGTCTGCCAATGGTATAATGGATGTATAGCGGTTATTCAACTTAAAGGAGAAAAAATGGCTTTCCAACAAATCACTATAGAGATACCCGATAAGGTCTTATTAGCAGAAAAGACAGATGCGGTAACTTTTGGACGTGAAATGCGTATGTTAGCGGCTGTCAAACTTTACGAAATGGGGCGGCTGTCTTCTGGGCGTGCCGCTGAACTCGCAGGAATGCCGCGGGTTGAATTTTTGCTATCCTTGAATCGCTATAAAGTATTTCCATTTGCGGCTGAACTTGAAGACTTAGAAAATGAACAAACCCAGAGTCATTAGTAATACTTCCCCTTTACTTTATCTGTATCGAATAGAAGCGATTGATTGGCTTCCCATACTTTTCAACGAAGTATGGATACCAACCGCAGTTAACGACGAGTTATTGGCTGGACAAAGTAAAGGTTATAATGTCCCCGCCCCATCTAATTTTGAGTGGCTCCGGATTGTCAACCCGAAATCGATGCCGTCAGAATGGCTGGCTTTGGATTTAGGAGCAGGCGAAATTTCCGCAATGTCGCTTGCTTTGGAAAATCCAGAGTCAACCGTATTGCTGGATGATATGCTTGCCCGGCGAACCGCACAGGCGGCAGGGTAACAAGTTAGGGGAACATTGAAAGTCATTCTGGAAGCTAAGTCGCAGGGGTTAATAGATAAAGTTGAACCGTTTGTATTGCGCTTGAACGATGCCGGTATGTGGATATCTGCCGAAGTGAAATTGCGTATTCTCTCTTTGGCGGGAGAGTCTCAATAAAGTCAGTAGAGGATAAGGGAAAAAGAAAATTCAATCTATCTGTGGCACACAAGGTGCGTCACAGATGAAGAACTTATGTAGTAAGGCGATTCATCGCCTTCTTCTTTGCGGCTTAACGGCTTGGCGTGCCAAGATTCGGGCACGGGGTTTGGACTGTTATTACGCCCATGCACCTAACGTTCTTGATCAATACGCTCACGCAAAAACTGTTTGATGAGGGATTGGTAAGGCATATCTCTCTGATTAGCCAGGGTTTTGATCTCATTCAACATTGTTTGGGGTAAACGCAGCGAGATCGTGTGGGTGGTCGGTTTAAGATTCGGAAAGAAAACAAATTGAGCGTTATCCCATTCCAGGTAATCATCCGAGGAATTGGATGCCCAAAATGCGCGTTCTTCATCCTCGTTTTTGAAATCTGGTAGATTTTTGAGCATATTTCACCCTTTCGCTTTCTGTCATCGGCAAGGATGAACGGGATATTGTAAAAAAAACTTTCTCACACTCAGAATCAGAGACGCCATGCTTGAGGAAATTTTTATCTGAATTACCTTCATCCCATTCAAAGCCAATGAGTTCGTCCAGTTTCATAATTGTATATTATCAAAACATACACAGGCTGTCAACTTAGGAGGATGATTTATCTATTTTTTGAATCTATGCAGTTTTGTGACTTTAAACTCACAAAAAATTTATCCACAGATGAAGCAGATTACGCAGATGGTACCCTTCGTAGTAAGGTGATTCATCACCTTCTTGTCTTTGCGGCTAAGTTCGGCTTTTTTATTTTGCTGTCAAGGGAACGGTGATCTGTTCCCC
>JBAXBF010000083.1:0-11254 GCA_037142095.1 Chloroflexota bacterium | reverse complement strand
TGCGTTCCTGCACTTGTTGTTCGAGGAGGCGATTCTGGTTATGCAACTGGTGTTGAATCATGCGGGTTTGGAGTTGATTTCTAATCTGCAAAATTACTTAGATGGTGTCGAGAGGTTTGGTGAGAAAGTCAATAGCCCCACCAGAGAGGGATCGCTTCTTCGTTTCAGGGTTGGCAGCAGCGGTCATTACCAGGATGGGTAGGAAAGGATGAGCGTTTTGAGTGCCTCCATTACAGCAAAACCATCCATATGGGGCATGATCAGATTAAGTAGGATTAAATCAGGTTTCCACTCCTGATAGGTTGGGAAAACTTCGCGTGAATCGGTTAGGCTCTTATATTGTTGGTACCCTTGCTGTTTTAGAAGTTTTTCTAAAAAGGAGACAATGGAACCCTGGTCGTCCACGATGAGAATTTTGGCGGTTTTTAGTTGTTCATTCTTCATTGTATCTTCTCCTGACAGAAGCTCAGATGTGTTTCAAATTTTCGCGATAACTACCTATCTGACAAGTTATTTGAAATATTTTCCAACCAGTTAAAAATATGCATTAAATACTGACAATGAATATTGCTCCATAAATAATAAGCAATTATCGGAACACCGGATCTCTATTTTGTCGAATTGACCAAATAATTTAGTGATAGAATCATCTATAATCTGTTTTGTCTTTGAAAAATTCATTAGGAATCCGGGATACTTTCATTATGACTTATTTTCTACCAAAAACTGACATTGAAATTATTAACCCAAACATTAAGCGCGGTCAAATTCGCCATGCGTTATTTGACTTTGACGGAACAATATCTTTGATACGTGAAGGTTGGCAGGATGTCATGATCCAAATGATGGTTGCTATCTTGCTCCAGACACCAAATCACGAAAGCAGAGAGGAAATTACTTCAATTGTGAAGGAATACATTTCTCGGCTGACAGGCAGGCAGACTATTTACCAGATGATCCAATTATGTGAAGAAATAAAAAAAAGAGGAGGTGTCCCATCAGATCCGGTAATCTATAAGCATCAATATCATGGTCTCTTACTGACAAATATTCAGCATCGTCTGGATGATCTCAGATCTGGAAACCTTACTCCTGATAATATGATGGTTCCAAATGCGCGCCATATTCTTCGTGAAATACGAGCAAGAGAAATCCAGTGTTATCTTGCATCGGGTACAGATGAGGTTTTTGTTGTTGATGAGGCTAACTTGCTTGGAGTTGCTTCGTTTTTCAATGGTATTTTTGGGGCGAAGGATGATTATAAAAACACTTCAAAGCGGATTGTAATTCAAAACATCTTTGAAGAAAACAATTTACAGGGCGTTGAGCTTATCAGTTTCGGTGATGGTTATGTTGAAATAGAAGACACCAAAAAGGTTGGGGGTATTGCAGTTGGTGTAGCAACGAATGAAGAAACACGTTCTGGTGTCAACGAATGGAAGCGTTTGCGGTTAATTGAAGCCGGTGCGGATATAATTATCCCTGATTTTAGCCAGTATCAGACCTTGATTAATTATTTGTTTCCGGAGTAATTTATGCCTTTTCCTCGTTTTGACCGCAGCCGATTAAACATCAAATCATTAAGTGATCGTATCCACGATCTATCGCTACAAGACACGATAATCTCTCTGGATGCGCCTTTGCCAAAATTTGATCACCCTGCAATTCCCCAATTGGCAAGGCGTATTATCGATGCTCGACGGAAAGATAGACCGGTTATCCTGTTGATGGGAGGACATGTTATTCGCAAAGGCATGTCACGCTTTATCATTGATTTGATGGAAAAAAGAATCCTGACCCATATTGGCTTGAATGGCGCGGGAGCTATTCATGACTTTGAGTTTGCATTAATTGGAGCGACTACGGAAAGTGTTTCCCGCTATATTTCTGATGGACAATTTGGCCTTTGGAAAGAGACTGGTAGAATTAATGATGCTGTTTCGGCAGGACTGCGGGATGGTTTGGGTTTAGGTGAAGCAGTGGGGCGCATGATTGTGGAAGAAAAATTCTCATATCGGGATATCAGTATTTTAGGGCGTGGTTATGAGTTGGGAATACCGGTAACGATTCATGTGGGAATTGGTCAAGATATTATTCATGAACACCCGAATTGTGATGGAAAAGCGTATGGATTTACGTCTTATGAAGATTTTTTGATCTTTGCTGAGACCATTAACCATCTGGAAGGGGGAGTTCTCTTGAACGTGGGTACAGCGGTTATGGGTCCAGAAATCTATTTAAAGGCGTTGGCGATGGCGCGTAACATTGCGCATCAGGAAGGACGCCGGATATGTCATTTCACGACAGCCGTCTTTGATTTAATCGATTTGGGAAATGATGTGAACCATGAAGCTCCTAAAGACCAGGCAGCATATTATTTCCGTCCTTACAAAACAATACTGGTACGAACTGTACAAGATGGCGGTGAGAGTTTCTATATTCAAGGAAATCATCTTGTTACCGTTCCCAACCTTTATCATCAAATAATTAAATTGACTGATAAATAAGGGAATCTATGGACCAGAAACGTCTTTCTCACTTATTGGATAAATTTCCAAAGATAAAAATATTAGTTTTTGGTGATTTCTTTCTAGACCAATATCTAATTATTGATAAAAGTCTTCAAGAAGTCTCTATTGAAACTGATTTGACTGCACATCAAGTGGTTTCAATCCGTAATAGTCCGGGTGTTGCTGGTACGGTTACAAATAATCTGCGTGCTCTGGATGTTCTGGTATTGGCGATGGGACTCATTGGGGTTGACGGTCGAGGTTTTGATTTAAAAAAGGGATTGGTTGAAACAGGTGTAAATATTCAACATATTATAGAATCAACTGAGCATATGACGCCAACGTACACCAAACCCATGCTACGAGAAGTAGACGGCTCAGAGAATGAGATCGAACGCCTGGATATAAAAGACAGGACTCCCTTGTCTATTCCTCTGGAAAATGAGTTTATTGACCGATTAAATATTTTGGTTCCGCAAGTAGATGGTGTTATTCTTATAAACCAGGTACCGGAAACAAATTGCAGCGTGATGACAGATCAGATTCGTGTCAAAATTGCTGCTCTTGCTATGCAATATCCAGAAAAGTATTTTCTGGTGGATTCGCGCAAAAATATTGCATTGTTCGAAAATATGATTATTAAATGTAATCTGATTGAAGCACAAAACACACTTGGTTTTGAAATTGATGCGGAATTAACGATTGATAAGGCAATCGTATGCGGAAAGGCTTTATTTACCAAAAATCAGCGGCCAGTCATTATTACCTTGGGTGAAATGGGAGTATTGGTTTGCGAAGGCGGGATATGCAAAGTTGTTCCAGCTATAACTGTCCAGGGTCCCATCGATATTGTTGGTGCTGGCGATAGCGCCATTGCTGCGATCACGGCTGCGTTATGTGCTGGAGCGACTTTAGAAGAAGCAGGGCTGGTTGGTAACTTGGTTGCATCGATTACCATCCAACAAATTGGAACCACCGGCACTGCATCAAGAGAACAGGTGTTAAGACGTTTTGAGGAATACGGATTCTCAAAAAAATCATTATGTGAGAAAGTTGCAAAATATATCATATAGAAATCTCTTTATATGGGTCATTTTTATCGCACTCAGCGCGGGATGTATACCACAGCTACCATCTCCGGTGACAGGAATCGCATCAACTGCCGGACCAGATTCGACCGCCTGTAAATTGACCCCAGTAATAAATCCTACAAAGCCGGCTATTATCCCTGGTTATACTCAACTAGACGAAAGCACCGGTCTGCACATGACAGGGACAGTTCAGGAAATCGATCTGGCAAGTTACCGGTTAAAAGTGAGTGGGCTGGTGAATCATCCGCTCAGTCTCAGTTATGATGAATTGCGCTGTTTGCCAAAGATTACAGCGAAACCCACTTTGATCTGCCGGGGATATTTTGAAGATGTAGCTACCTGGTCAGGGGCATCATTGAAAGCCATCCTGGAAAAGGCAGGTGTCCAGAAGGAAGCCAAAGCGATCACGTTATCCGCTGCAGGTGGATTTGAAGCCTATATTCCCTTAAAAGACGCGCTGCGGGATGATAACTTTCTCGCTTATGAATGGGAAGGTAAACCACTGCCTATCCTGCATGGTTTTCCACTACGAGCAGTGTTTCCATCGATGATGGGGAATAAATGGGTAAAATGGTTGATTGAAATTAAGGTTGAATAGAAAAGAGAATACTAACTCATAATCAAATCTCTTAAAGAAGGGGGAAAAGAAGAGATTTGATCCTGGATTTTTCTATTTTGGATAATTGCTATATGCAATCTTGACTGAATCTAAAAGTACATTTATAATTAGTTAAGATACTTAATTGTTAAGAACCTTAATTTAAAAGAGATGATTATGGAAATGAATAATTTACCCTCAGACGAAGCTCTGCAACGAACAATCGAGCGCTTTTGGGAAACCATACCACCCGTATGGGATAGAATCCGGAACAACGTCCGTACAATTGTCGCGAATAATTTTGAAATCTCGGTCGAACAATTCCATATCCTGCGCTATATTCGAAAAGGAAGCGGATCAGTTAGCGAATTGGCAGATGCCAAGCACATCAGCCGGCCTGCAATCAGCCAGGCAGTTGATATACTAGTCGAAAAAGGCTTAATCACCCGCCAGCAGAATGTGGAAGATCGCCGTTACGTGCAGTTGGAATTGACCCAAAATGGTGATACGCTACTTAATGCCATTTTTAAAGAGAATCGGGCTTGGATGAAAGAAAAGTTGGCACCCTTAAGTCTGGAAGAGCTGAACAGTATTCTTTTATCAATGGAAGTCCTCAAAAAAGTTTTTGAGCAGGAAGATTTTTAATCCTATGGATCATATTCGTAAAATTATTCCTTTTATAAAGCCATACTGGCGTATGGCACTGTTGGCTTTAATTTTTCTGACATCGTTGGTATTCCTGGATCTTACCATTCCCAGGCTGATCCAGCGGATCATCGACGAGGGTATAAAGAAAAATGATCTGAATGTTGTTATCTATACTTCTTTGTGGATGATTGTTATTTCAGTCCTGAGCACAATCATCGCTATAGGAAATAATATCTTTTCTGTACGGGTTGGGGAAAGCGTTGCGCGCGATTTGCGAGAAGCGATTTTTATTAAGATCCAAAACTTTTCTTATGGTAACCTGGATCATTTCACGACCGGAAAATTGATGGTACGTTTAACCAGTGACACCGGTGCTGTACAGCGTTTGGTACAAATATCCTTGCGGATTGGTACACGCGCTCCGCTTTTAATGCTCGGCAGTCTGATTCTGATGATAAATACCAGCCCACACCTAGCGCTCACGATGGTTCCTCTATTGGTGATTACTTCAGCAATGATTATCTTCTTTAGCATCAGAATGGAACCGATGTTTCGAATCGTACAACAAAAATTGGATCGGTTAAACACAGTCTTGCAAGAAAATATCGCTGGTGCCCGCCTGGTCAAAGCTTTCGTGCGTGAAGACTTTGAATGTGAACGTTTTGAAGATGCAAATCAAATCTTAACGGAACATACGGTGCGTGTGATGCAGTTTATGTCTACCATGACACCTGTTTTGACTATTTTTATTAACATAGGGATGGTGATGGTGATTTGGATGGGCGGATTGCAAGCTATACAGGGTGATTTGTCAGTCGGACAAATCGTTGCTTTTACAAATTATTTGCTCACAACCATGATCCCTTTGATTATGATGACGATGTTATCGAACGTATGGGCGAATGGAATTGCCTCAATGCAGCGCATTAATGAGGTTTTGGATGCTGTCCCGGATGTGCAGGAAAATTCGAATGCACAGCTTTTGCCTTCTCAAGCACAGGCTCGGGTTGTTTTTAAAGACGTAACTTTTCATTATAACGGGAGTGATGACGCAACCGTTCTGGAAGGAATTAATCTGGTTGCAGAACCTGGAGAGATGGTTGCCATTTTAGGAGCCACTGGAGCAGGTAAGTCATCTTTGATTAATCTCATTCCGCGTTTTTACGATGTTTCCAGTGGGCAGATATTGGTTGATGGAATCGATATTCGCCACATACAAGAGGATTCATTGCTCTCCCAGATTGGAATCGTACCCCAAGAATCGATTCTCTTTTCGGGTACGGTCAGGGATAATATTCGTTATGGTTATCCTGATGCCAGCGATGAAGCCGTGATTTTGGCTTCACAAGCAGCTCAGGCGCATGATTTCATTCTCGAGCTTCCTGATGGTTACGATACACATATAGAAGAGCGGGGTGTAAATCTATCAGGTGGACAAAAACAACGAATTGCCATTGCGCGAGCTCTCATTACCAACCCTAAAATATTGATTCTGGATGACAGCACCAGTTCAGTGGATGTGGAGACGGAAACCAAGTTACAAAATGAGTTGGAAAAAATCATGCGCGATCGCACCAGTTTCGTGGTTGCGCAACGTATCAGCACAGTCCTGAATGCAGATAAAATTATTGTTCTGGATAAGGGGCAAATTGTCGCTGCAGGAACGCATGCTGAATTGATGTGTTCCAGCGATATATACCAGGAAATTTACGAATCGCAGTTGGGTAATGGGTTTCATGGGGAATAGCCATTAACGGAGTTCATAATCATGTCAAATCAACCTGTAACGCACCGAATTAGTGACTTTCGCACAAATATCCAGAACAGCCGAGCCCCGGGCAGACCGGGTAAGATTGAAAAAGCCCAAAATCCACGTCAGGCTATGTCCCGTCTATTCATGTATTTAGGACCCTTTAAGGTTAGCTTGATGATTGTGCTGCTGTTCGTTTTGGTCTATACCACGCTTGGTTTGGTCGGCCCCTATTTGATGGGAGTCGCGATTGATAAATATATTACAGGCAAGGATACAACTGGACTGATGCATATTGCC
Organism: Chloroflexota bacterium; assembly: GCA_037142095.1. Lineage (GTDB taxonomy): Bacteria > Chloroflexota > Anaerolineae > Anaerolineales > DRKV01 > JBAXBF01. The sequence continues at coordinate 4,357 of JBAXBF010000083.1, read as the reverse complement.
CTCTGGATGTTTTGGGTGTATCTCTTCAGTAACATTTTTCAAGCTATAGCCAACTGGATCATGGCAAGAATTTCACAGCGCGCCTTGAAGCAGATGCGCCGCGACTTGTTTCAGCACTTACAATCCCTCTCTCTTAGTTTCTTTGATACTCATTCGGCGGGAGAGTTAATGAGCCGTCTGACCAATGATATTGATGCCATCAATCAAGCCGTCTCACAAAATGTGGTTTCGTTGGTTGCCAGTATCCTCTCCATGGTTGGGATTCTGATTGCGATGTTTATACTCAATCCCTGGTTGGCACTGGCGACTTTACTGGTTGTTCCGATCATGCTCTGGTTCACGGATTTTGTCGCTAAGTACACACGTAAAGGATTCCGGGATTTGCAATTGCAGTTGGGTGGTCTTAATGGCATCATGGAAGAAGCGATCAGCGGACAAAAAGTGGTCAAAGCGTTCCGCAGGAACGGATCAGTCATCGAAACTTTTAGAAAACACAATCAGGCAGTCTACAATGCGGGTGTGTATGCTAATTCTTATGCCTTGTTATTAATGCCGCTGACGAATGTTCTTGGCAATTTTTTTGTTATTGTTCTGGCAGGCTTGGGAGGTTGGCTGGCACTCCAAGGTTTGGTTAGTGTTGGAATGATTGCCACGTTTATCAATTATGGACAAAACTTCATACAGCCTCTGCGCCAACTGGCGAATATGTATAACGCCATTCAGGCGGCGCTTGCTGGTGCGGAAAGAGTGTTTGATATCATCGATACCCTCCCGGAAACGAAAGATGTGCCCGATGCCCTTTCGCTCCAGACAATCGATGGACACGTAAGTTTCGAGAATGTAAGATTTGGATATCATCCAGATATTCCCATCATCAAAAATATGACTCTCGAAGCCAAAGCCGGACAAACCATTGCATTGGTCGGACCGACTGGGGCAGGCAAGACGACTATCATAAACCTGTTGACGCGCTTTTATGAAATTCAAAACGGGCAGATTAGGATTGATGGTAAGGATATCCAATTAGTGCGAAAAGCAGACTTGCGCCGGCGTTTAGGTTTGGTGCTTCAGGATACATTTTTGTTTTCTGACACAGTCATGGAAAATATACGCTATGGACGTTTGAATGCAAACGATGAAGAATGTATTCAAGCTGCTAAAATGGCTGACGCAGATCATTTTATTCGTCATTTAACTATGGGATATCAAACTATCCTTTCAGAAAGAGCCAGTAATCTCAGTCAGGGGCAGCGCCAACTCCTTGCAATAGCGCGCACAATTCTCGCGGATCCGGCTATCTTGATTTTGGATGAAGCTACCAGCAGCGTGGACACACGCACAGAAGCGCGTATTCAAAAAGCCCTCTTGCGCCTGATGGAAGGGCGAACGAGTTTTGTTATTGCTCACCGTCTGAGTACGATTCGCGATGCTGATAACTTAATTGTGATCAACGATGGTGAAATTGTTGAGCAAGGGAGCCACCAACAATTGCTGGAAAAACGCGGCTTTTATCATCACCTGTACCTCAGTCAATTCAAGGGTCAGGCAATATAGTTGCGTCTCTAGGGGTTCATCACCATTGCCAGCAAGCTGCGGGTTGCTTCTAGCCTTTTTAGTGCCAATTTTGCCGCCTCACACATCAAATTATAAGCAAATTGGAGATCAGCTTCACACAACTTACGCAATTCCACTACGTCAATCTTGATTAAACGGCTGGGGCTGGTAACTTTAGCTGTCAGATAAATCACATGCGGTTCAATGAGAGCAGGTAAGCCAATCACTTCCCCTTGTCCAATTTCGCTGACCAGATATTCCCTGTGATACGTAGGATCATTCTCTAGCAAAGCGGTCTCATACAAGTCAACGCCGCCTTCAATCAAAATGTAAAGGGAATCAGCCTTGTCCCCTTTTCTAAATAGAATGGTATCTTTGGGTACAGAGATTTCTTTGGAGATCATTGCAATATCTTTTTGTTGTTGATCGCTTAAAAAACCGAAGAATGGATAACGGCGAAGTAATTCTGGGGATATCATAGTCAGTTATTCTCCTCATGTGGCTTAAAATTTATTTTGTTTAATTCCAAAAAACGAGATGGTGGGTGGGTGAATGAATCACCCATGCCGCTCGATAATAACAGTATATAGGATTGCTCCAAACATGTCAATCGTCTTTAAGCGTTCACCAAAAAATTCCTCTTGCGATTTTTGAATGACCGTGCTATAATGAATCAAGGTGCTCATCTGCATCTCAGGTTATCTTCCAAGAACTGCTTGTTTCGTTTGATTATTTAAATGATATATTCCCTTCCAACCTCCGTTGGTGTGTTATTTAAAATAAGTTAGTTCAGAGGTAAAACTCTGAACATTCGCTTGTGTTATTAATCTATTTTATCCTAAGACGCAAATTTCTTTCTAGCGCGTTGACCTTCAATGGTTAGCGCATGAGCTTTATATTAACCACTTACCAAAACAGGTACAATTCAATATGGATATTTTTGAACTACAAAAACTAACTCTCTCAGAATTACGCCGAGTCGCAAAAGACTTAACTGTTCCACGTGTCAACCGTCTGAAAAAAGAAGACTTGATATTACGTATTCGCCAGGCAGAAGCCGAACGTGAAGGTTTGGAGATGCGCGGTGGATGTCTTGAAATAATGAACGAAGGTGTTGGTTTCCTGCGCTCTGAACATTATTCCATTGGACCAGATGATGTTTATGTTTCCCAGGCACAGATTCGTCGTTATTCCTTACGGAATGGCGATCTGGTCATTGGACACGTGCGTCCGCCGCGAGAATCAGAACGCCATTACGGGCTGCTTAAAGTGGAATCGATCAATGGTATGGACCCGGAAGAGGCAAAGCGCCGTCCAGTTTTTGAATCGCTCACGCCAATTTTTCCAGACAAACGTTTTGATCTTGAAACCGACCGCCATACGACCGCGACACGCCTGATTAATCTGCTGTCACCAATCGGCTTTGGACAGCGCGGACTCATTGTTTCGCCTCCAAAAGCGGGCAAAACGACCATTATGAAAGAAATTGCTAATGCCATTTCCACCAAATACCCGGATGTACATTTGTTGGTAACGTTGATCGGTGAACGCCCGGAAGAGGTTACGGATATGGATCGTTCTGTGGATGCAGAAGTTATCTCTTCTACGTTCGACGAACCGGTTACCAGTCATGTACGTGTGGCGGAGATGGTTTTGGAACATGCCAAGCGGCTGGTCGAAATCGGACGAAATGTCGTTATTTTATTGGATTCTATCACGCGTCTCTCGCGTGCTTATAACCTGGTCGTTACGCCTTCGGGCAGAACACTTTCTGGCGGTATTGATCCTTCGGCGCTGTATCCACCGAAGCGTTTCTTTGGAGCTGCGCGTAATTTGGAAGAAGGTGGTTCATTGACCGTCATTGGCACCTGTCTGGTAGATACAGGTTCGCGCATGGATGACGTAGTTTATGAGGAGTTTAAAGGAACAGGTAACATGGAATTGCATCTCTCCCGTAAACTTCAGGAGCGGCGCATCTTTCCTGCTATTGATATCGATCGCTCTTCCACCCGGCGTGAAGAACTCTTGTTGGGTCCAGATATCACCCCGCGCGTCTGGTTGATCCGGCGCATGTATGCCCAAATGGTGGCACCACCACCGCAGGGTGCTGGCATGGATCCCTCGGCAGGCACACAAGCGATTATCGACCGCTTAGAAAATACACCTGATAACCAGACTTTCCTTGAAACATTGATGGATTAGGAGAAGGATATGGCAAAAGATCAACTTGAACCCAAAACAGAAACAATCGCCGAAACTGAGAATTATGTTGCCTGGCGCGCAGAAGAACCCGATGGCGAGACAACTTACCACATCGAATTGAATAATGTAACGCTGCACTTCTTTCGTGAAGAATGGGATGAATTTTTGCGTCTTGCAGGAGATATTATTGCTTCGTAGCTAGATCAACGAAGTGACTGTTCTTCGAGGGTGGTAGGCTGGCTGGGGGTATAGGCAGGTTGTACTTCCTGGGGCAAGGGTGTCTCCGTGGAAATAACCATGCTCTCGACGGATTGGGCGACATTGGAATTAAGATTCGATGTTTCCTGGGTCGGTTCCAATGTAGCACTTGCCGTGGGTTGTGGTGACGGCAGATCTGTTGGTTGGAACGATTCCAATGTTGGGGATGGCATCAATATCTCTATTTGTATTTCTGTCGGAGTCTCGGTTGGCTGCAAGATAGGTGCTGGTCCTTGTGTCTCAGTTGCGGTAGGCGGCTCTGGTGAGGGTGTCATCGCATCCAAAGCAGTTGCAGTCATTACCGGTATGGGGGTAAAGAATGCACCGGGGTTAACAATCCGAC
>JBAXBF010000082.1:0-11342 GCA_037142095.1 Chloroflexota bacterium | reverse complement strand
GCTGCCGCCAATCCAGCAGATTTATACATGATCGCCAGCGGTGACAAAGCATTCTCCGCTATCGGGCGTGCGCTGCAGAAAAAGGGATTTCCCGTTTTGTTTTTGTTCGCTTATCCAGATCAAGCCGCGGTTATCCTCAAGGAAGAATTTTCCTGGATTGATTTTCTCAATACCCAGCACGAACCTGTCAAAGAACAAGAGGAGAGTAAGAAACCAACCAAAGAAAATGGTTCATCTACTAAATCCGATGCAGTAGATGTTTTATGCCAAGTGATTTCGGTCTTACGGCAAGAATTCAGTACCTCGATTCCTTTGACCCTTATAAAAGCCATTTACGGCTCTGAAAAAGGATACCATCTAGTGCAGACAGCCCAGAGTAGAGGTCGAGTGGACCAATGGGATGACCCGAATGGCATCACCTGCGTCTCACGTCACGAAGAACGCATGTTCAATAAGGTTGTACCAATAACGACTCGCCCTGATTTTGCAGTGCGGTCAGAAAATTTATACAAGATCAGAATGGTTATGGAATCGGGGTTGAAAGAACCAACCCGCGCCGAATGGCGGCGGGCATTAAAAGAACAGGGTGAGATGAGTGTCAAGGACGCCAAACAGTTATTGAATACATTGCTTGAGGAAGGTATCCTGCGAGATGGTAATTTAGGCAGTATCAATCTTCCGATTGAGACCATAATCAAGTTTCTCAAGACGGGATGATATCCATCCTTCGAGAACCGCTCACTAACCATCTGTCGAAGTGAATATGTGCACACGGTGACATGCATTCTTCATGTCCGCCCATAACAGGAGAGATCAATTTTCTAATAGAATGTTTATCTCAATAATTTGACAAGATGATCCTACGGTGGTATGATATTTCCCAATTGAATAGCCCCTAACGGCGTTCTTATCCAGAGAGGTGGAGGGACCGGCCCTTTGAAACCTCGGCAACCTATGAGCCAGTAAGGTATTTTATTATACCCCAAACTTTTTAAGGTGCTAATTCCGGCAGATATATCTGGAAGATGAGAAGGGAAGCCGAACATAGAATCTATGCCCCTTCTTGTCGAGAAGGGGCATTTTGGTTCATATACTAATAACTATTATGGAGGTTTTAATAATATGAGCACATCTTTCATGACTTCCCCGTCGCTGCTGTTTACCTCAGAATCGGTGACGGAAGGACATCCCGATAAAATGTGTGACCAGATCAGCGATGCAGTGCTGGATGCCTGCCTTGAACAGGATCCATTTTCACGTGTCGCCTGCGAAACAGCAACCAAGACAGGTTTTGTGATGCTGCTGGGTGAAATTACAACCAAAGCCCAGATTAACTACGATCAATTGGTGCGTAAAGTCGTTCTTGAAATTGGGTATGATGACAGCGAAAAAGGTTTCGATGGGAAATCCTGCGGCGTTCAGGTTGCCCTGGCAAACCAATCCGGCGATATTGCGATGGGCGTGGATAAATCTCGCGAAGTAAAGGACGATTTACTAGACAAAGATGAGTTGGATCTAATCGGCGCAGGAGACCAGGGGATGATGTTCGGCTTTGCCTGCAATGAGACCCCAACCTTGATGCCGCTGCCAATTTTTCTGGCACATAAGCTTTGCCGCCAGATGACAAAAGTGCGCAAAGAGAGAAATTTGAACTGGCTGCGCCCTGATGGCAAGAGTCAGGTGACCGTCGAGTATGAACACGGCAGACCCAAGCGGGTAACCACCGTGTTGATCAGCACTCAGCACTCACCTGATGTTACCCAGGAAGCCATCCGCGAAGGCTTGACCGAGCTGGTGATTAAGCCCATCATGCCGGCGGAATTGGTGGACAGTAGCCTGAAGATTTACACGAACCCCACTGGCAGATTTGTCATCGGTGGTCCTATGGGTGATTCTGGCGTAACCGGACGGAAAATCATTGTCGATACTTATGGTGGTATGGGCAGACACGGCGGCGGCGCTTTTAGCGGCAAAGACCCCACAAAGGTCGACCGCTCAGCCGCCTATGCAGCCCGCTGGGCAGCCAAGAATGTCGTAGCAGCCGGTCTGGCTGATCGCTGCGAAATTCAGGTCGCCTATGCGATCGGTGTGGCGCACCCTCTTTCGGTGAACGTGGAAACCTTCGGCACCGGAAAAATTTCCGATGAGAAGATCGCAGCACTGATCCTCAAGCACTTCGACCTGCGTCCTGGCGCGATCATTCGTGACTTGAACTTACGCCGTCCCATCTACCGCCAACTGGCTGCTTACGGGCACTTTGGACGGGATGATCTCGACTTACCCTGGGAACGCACCGAAAAGGCAGCAGCCCTGCGCGAGGCTTTAAAATAGGCGTTGATTTAAGCGACGATCAAATCTACTAAATAAAAAGGCTGCCGTGCAAGAACGGCAGCCTTTTTTCAGATTATAGATGTTTTTGGACTTCGTCTATGAGTACTTTCTTTGGCTTATAGCCTGTAATCCGAAAACCTTCCACAACTTTACCGGCTTTGAAAAGCAGCAGAGTAGGCAGTCCCATCACACCACAATAGTTAACCGTGTTAATGTTTTCGTCAGCATTGATCTTTACGACTTTGATTTTATTATCCCACTCTTTCTGAACAAGTTCCTTGAGAATCGGATCGATCATCTTGCAAGGCGCGCACCAAGGCGCAGAAAAATCCACCAATACGGGTAATTCAGCTTTAAGCACTTCTTGTTCGAAAGTGGTATCGTTCACTTCGATGATATTCGCCATACTCTCCTCCTGATATGATTATCTGGTTTATTTTACCTCATTTTTTCAGCGCAAAGAAAGACAATCCTTTTTACGGATATTATTATCCTGCACTTCCCAGACCTGCGTGACAAAATTTTGAATGAAAAAGCGATCATGCAGCACAGTCAGAATAGTACCCTCGAAATGGGTGAGAGCCTTTTCAAATCGAGTGCGGGAGGGGATATCCAGATGGTTAATCGGCTCATCCAGCAAGAGGAAATTACAGCCACTCGCCACCAGTCTTGCCAAGGCAAGACGAGCCCGTTCTCCATAAGAAAGGTCTTTTAGCGGAGTAAATACCTCATCCCCCGTGAACAAATAAAAAGCCAGGAAGGAACGCGCCCGCGTCTCCGAGTATGGAGCAACGCTCTGAATTACACTCAAAGGATTTTGCTGGAGATCCAGCTCTTCCTGCTCTTGAGTCATAAAACCTGGCATCACGTTTGCACCCAGACGCGCCTGTCCATGCAGGGGCGGAATATGCCCGCTGATGGTACGCAAAAGTGTGGTTTTTCCACAGCCATTTGCACCTGTTAAAACAGCTCTTACACCGTAACGCAAAGTGAGATTCAGACCGGAAAGGAGCACTTTTTCACCATATCCGACACTTAAGTTTTCAAGCATAAGCACATCCCGACCGCTACTGACCGTCTCTCCAAATTCGATGCGCATCTGCCAGTCTTGGCGGGGTTTATCCACGCGTTCATCTGTCAACAATTGATCAATACGCCTCTCGATATTTTTCGCCTTTTGAACAACTTCTTTGCTGCGGTTGGCAAAGTAGCCGATTCCCAAACCATCCAACCTGGTCGGATCAGTTTTTCCACCTTTGCGATAGCGCGCCCGGTCACGCACTGCCACAGCCGCAATGCGTAAGCGTTCCACCTCTTCCTGTTGGTGTACATATTCCTGGCGGTGCTTTTCATGTTCGCTAACCTTTTGCTCTAGATAAGCCGAATAATTTCCTGCATAACTGCGTATTTCATGGGTATGGGCGTCCAGTTCCAGAATGCCACTGACAGTATTATCCAGAAAGATACGATCATGGGAGACGAGCAAGATACCACCCCGAAAAGATTTGATCCAAACTTCCAGCCATTCCAACATGGTGATATCGAGATGGTTGGTAGGTTCATCGAGCAAGAGTAACTGAGGATTTGTTAACAGCACACTTGCCATCGCCAGACGGGTTTTCTGCCCCCCGCTAAGAATGGACACAAAAGTCTGCGGCGATAGACCGCCCAACCCCAACGCCTCCAGAATTTGGGCATCCTGCCCACCTTCCACACTCTGTATATGAGACAATGCATTATCATAATCTTTTCTTAAAACCTCATCGGTTGGTTTTTCGATCAAGCACGAAGCTAATTCTTCCAGACGAACATACCAACTTTCCAAATCTCCACGGGAACGTTGAAGAAAACCATCGATAGTATCTCCCTCATCCACATGCAGACCTTGAGGTAAATAACCTATGCGCAAATCCTTTGGGGAAAAACGGACGACACCCCGCTCAGAAGATTCGTTCCCGCCTAAGATACGCAACAGAGTAGATTTTCCACAACCGTTGGCTCCTACCAAGCCCCAACGCTCGTTGCTGTTAATTATAAAACTGATATTTTTTAAGACAGGTTCAACACCGTAAGATTTAGAAAGATTATTGACTGTAAGCATATCATCCGATTTATGTCTTTTCAGCCCATAAGCGGCATAAATGCAGGATCGTTTCGGCTGCTTTTTGGAGGGCAATTTCAGGAATCCATTCTTTTCTGGAGTGGTACAGCAAACCGCCGGTAAATAGATTGGGAGTTGGAAGACCCATAAAAGTTAAGCGGGCACCATCTGTTCCGCCGCGAATCGCTTTTTTATTCACCGTCAAACCAGCGGCTTCGATGGCTTTGGCAGCCATTTGGGTCACTTCAGGATGCAAGTCGAGGGTGGCTTTCATGTTTTGATATTGATCGATGACCGTTAAATCGACTTTTAAACCGCGATAGCGCAATTCGAACAAGTGAATCGTTTGTTTAAGATATTCGAGGCGGGATTGATTTTTTTCAGCCTCGAAATCTCTTAGGATCATGGCTAATTCAGCCGAATTTTCATCCCCTTTGATTCCAAAGAGATGGTAAAAACCTTCGCGGATTTCCGTATGTTCAGGGGTTTCATATTCGGGCAACGCAGCCACAAAACGCGCCGCAATAGCACAGGCATTGACCAACCTATTTTTTGCATAACCCGCATGGACAGTGCTACCATGAAATACCAGATTCACCCGCAATGCGTTAAAACATTCGTCTTCCAGTTCTCCTATATCGCCGCCATCCACCGTATAGCCAACCTTGCCTAACCTGCTTAAGTCAATACCAGACGTTCCATCGCCAACTTCTTCATCGGGGGTGAAAACGATCCGTAATTCTGGGTGAGACAAATGTGGATATTGTTTTAAAGCGGCTAAAGCGGCCATGATTTCGGCGATGCCAGCCTTATCATCGGCGCCAAGCAAAGTCTTACCGGATGCGGTAATGATATTGCCTCCAATATATTTCTTCAATTCTGGAGATTCCTGGGGAGAAAGGGTTAACTGGGGATCATCGGGGAAGGTGATCACCCCTCCCGCGTAATTTTCATGGATCTGGGGTTTGACCGCTGCGCCTGATTCAGAGGGGGATGTATCCAAATGGGAGCAAAAGGTAACTGCCGGACATGTGACCCCAGGAGAGGCGGGTAAAATTGCATAGACATAGCCTTTTTCATCCAGAAATAGATTTTCAAATCCCAGCTCTGCAAGTTCGGCATATAAACATTTTGCCAGGTTTAATTGTCCCGGTGTTGAAGGGTGATTGCCTGAATTATCAGCCGATGTTGTGTCAATTTGGACATAGCGCAAGAAACGCGTCTTAGCTTCTTGTAATAGAAATTTTTGAATATTCACATCTAGCATAATAACCTCAGAATATTTTAATTTGAATAGGATTTTATGGATTATACTTCGGATTCTTAAACATGCCACCAACCAACAAAGCTACAACTTGTTAGGGAATACTGTCGCCATAACGAGTCAGGTGTTTATCGGTAGCCAAATCGTCAGCGATGGCAGCTTTGTGAAGAGACGGGCTAACCGGAAAAGTGATTTTGACAGTGGTACCCTTCCCTCTCACGCTTTCCAACTTGATTTCTCCCCCGTGGGCGTGCACTATTCCTTGTACGAAAGAAAGGCCCAGACCTATTCCTTTCCCAACCGGCTTTGTGGTAACGAACGGATCGAATACTCGCGCAAGAATTTCTTCCGGTATCCCCTCGCCTGTATCCGTAATTACCAGTACCAATTGCTCATTTTCGGGAAGATAATCCGTCTTGATGGTGATTTGACCCCCGTCCGGCATGGCATCGCGAGCATTCGTGAACAGATTGATTAACATCTCACTGATCTTACTCTGATCGCATAAGAAAGGCGGCAAATTCTCTGCCAGCTCTGTCTTGATTTCGATTTTCGCCCAGGGTTCGAGTTGATATTCTATCAAAGCCAGGGTACTTTCCACCAAATGGTTAAAATCGGTTTTCATGGCTTGCCCACGACCAGATTGGATATAATGCTGCAACATGCGGACGATTTCCGCCATCCGCCAGGCATTGCGATTGATGGTTTTGAGCTGCTCCTGCGGACGATTTCCTTCCAGTCTCCCATTCTCTTCAATATTTTTTGCCATGCTTTCACTGATTCCTGTGATGATTTGCAGGGGTGTATTGAGTTCGTGGGCGATACCAGCGATCAGCGTTCCCAGACTAACCATCTTTTGGGCGTGGACCAGATTCGCCTCCATTTGCTTCTCATTGGTGATATCACGAATTGCAGCCAAAATCACAATACGACCCTTGAGTTGAAAGGTGCTAGCTGAGATATCTACCGGAAATACGGTCCCATCTTTCTTTTTATGATAACGGAGTGGTATCCTGCCAGGAATCTCTCGGGTCGCCCTTGCAGTTTCATCCGATTCTGCGGACATATCGATATTTCTGGACTGCAACATTTCAGCACGGGTATATCCATAGAGACGGCAGGCAGCATCATTTACATCCTGGATAGCGCCGGTTTCCTGGTCTATAAGAAAAATCGAATCGTTTTCAGTAGCAAAAACATTATGATATTTTTCCTCACTTTCACGCAGGGCTTCCTCACTCTCCTTTTGATCGGTAATATCACGCACATTACCAATGAGGTATGACGTACCATCTCGTTCGTCCATGACACCCCTAAACCGATCGCTCATCCAACGATAATTACCATCTTTATTTTTTAAACGGTATTCCATAAGCTGAGGCTCACCTATTGCAGATAGAGCCGTATCGATGGCTTTTACGACCTTATCCCGCTCATCAGCATGGATCAAGCTTAAGGAAGTCTGAAGAGACATCGAAATCATCTCTTGGGGTGTATAACCGGTGATGCTGGTTATGGCAGGGCTCATGTAGTCATAAGCATTGGTGACAAGATTTCGACGGTAGGCAGCATCCAATGAGTTTTCCAACACATGCCGGAAGCGCTGTTCGCTTTTCTGCAGCGCAATTTGGGTTTGCTTACGTTCTGTGATGTCTGAGACGACCGCGTTGCATGTTTGCCCATCTTTTGAAACCACAGCGTCCATGTGTACATCAATTCGGGTATTATTTGCTAATTGGAGAGATACTTCACATGACTTTTTATCCTGTTGATTAAATACCTGATCAAGGAAAGTATTAAAAACAGAGAATGTCTCAACCGATACAAAAAGCCCAATGCGTTTGCCCATCAGCAATGCTCGTCCCATCCCCAACAGGCTGGCTCCCTTCAGGTTGATTTGTAGGATTTTCCCATTCCTCCCCAGCTTAAAGTAACCCAAAGGAGCAAAATCATATAGCTCGGTGTAGCGTTCTAATACAGTTTCCGTCTCTAACCGTGCCAAACGAAGTTCCTCGTTCTGCATCTCCAGCTCGATCTGATAAACCTGCAGTTCGTGCACCAAATGCTCATAATCCATTGTCTCAGGGGATATGGGCGATTGGATGTGACTGCGACTCATCAATTCTTCGCTGCGGCGGCGTAATTCGGCAGATTTATTGAATAAGTTCTGCTGTTTTTCTATGTCTGAGCTCATATTTTCTTTTCTATCTTCCCTTTAGAAAAACGCACTGGCTTGAAATTAAACCGAGATACGGGGCAAGACTGTTTGGACATCAATGATAGCAGGTTGAAGATTAAGGACGTTGATTGAAAATTATTTTAATAACGTTTAAAAAATTGTATCATAAAGTCATCGTTATTTCAAGGAACGCAGAAAATAGTTAAATCCTGTGGTAAGATTTATGCCATCACCGATATCGTTACCTATACCCCCGGCACTTGTGGGGAATGGATTCAAGTCTGGTTAGGAAAATAAGAAGGTGGATTTATGGCAAGTATCGTAACAGGCGCGTTTGGCTATATAGGGAGATATATTACCCGTCATCTACTCCAGCAAGGTGAGCAAGTGGCAACGATCACCACTCACCCGGATAAGCCTAATCCTTTTGGGAATAACGTCCAGGCGTTTCCTTACAATTTTAACCGTTCTGATGAGCTCACAGCAGCCTTGCGCGGGGCAGAAACACTCTATAACACTTATTGGATTCGTTTTGAATACGACAATATGACCTACCGCCAGGCAGTGGAGAATACGATTACCCTCTTTGAATGTGCCCGCAAAGCCGGGGTCAAAAAGATTGTCCATATTAGCGTAACCAATGCTGCCAGCGCACCTGAATTACCCTATTACGTGGGAAAAGAACAGCAAGAAAAGGCACTGATGAATTGCGGTGTATCCTACAGCATCATCCGCCCGACGCTGGTTTTCGGCAGGGAAGATATTCTGGTCAACAACATTGCCTGGCTGATTCGTAAATTTCCTATCTTTCCGATCTTCGCTACGGGCAAATACAAAGTACAACCTGTATTCGTAGAAGACCTGGCTGCAATTGCAGTATCAACCGCAAAATCTGCAGACTCAATCAGGCTTGATGCCATCGGACCTGAGGTCTACACCTTCCAAGAATTTGTCCAGCTCATCGCGGCGAAGATAAAACCCGCAGAAAAATTTATCCATGTGCCGCCCTTGGTTGGTATAGCACTTGGACATCTCATTGGCTTTGGACTGCAAGATGTCGTTTTAACAAGAGCCGAATTGCAAGGGCTAATGAAAAGTTTGTTAACCTCAAACCAGATTCCGAATGGTGAAACGCGCTTTTCGGAATGGCTTGTATCAAACAACGGTGAATTAGGTTCAACCTACTCATCAGAAATCAGCCGTCATTTTCGATGGCGCGAGAAACATTGAAATACCCATGAAAGCAATTTATGTATAGGATGGAAGAGATATTTTTACGTTCTATTGTTTTTATGGCTGGTATTACCATTGTACTCAGCACGCTGCTTTCAGCGGTTAAGACCTTTGTCTTGCCGCGCGGCGCCCCGGATACACTCACCCGCATCGTTTTCCTCTCGATGCGGCGGCTATTTTCAATACGCTTGCATTGGTCTCGTTCCTACCTCGAAAGCGATGCGATCATGGCACTCTTTGCCCCGCTCAGCCTGCTGATGCTGCTGCCAATCTGGTATGCAGCCATCACGCTTGGGTATACTTGCCTGTACTGGGCAGCCGGCACAGATATATATAAGGCATTTCAGATCAGCGGCTCTTCTCTCTTTACGCTGGGGTACTCCGCTGTGGAAGACATGCCACGCACGATATTGGTTTTGTCCGAATCAGGGATTGGTTTGTTACTGGTGGCTTTGTTGATTGCCTATTTGCCGACCATTTATGCCGCTTTTTCGCGGCGCGAGACTGCCGTTACTTTGATGGAAGTCCGGGCTGGCACTCCTCCATCGGCGGTCGAACTACTCAAACGTTATCACCGCATCCATGGTTTAGATCAGTTAAATGAACTATGGGAATCCTGGGAAGTATGGTTTGCTGATATCGAAGAAAGCCATACCTCACTGCCTGCGCTTGTTTTTTTCCGTTCACCACGTCCCGATCAATCCTGGGTTACGGCTGGCGGTGTAGTCCTCGATTCAGCATCGCTGGCTCTGTCTGTCGTGGATATCCCCTCTGACCCACAGGCTGCGCTTTGTATCCGCGCAGGTTTTATCGCTTTCCGGCGCATTTCGGATTATTTCGGCATTCCTTACAATCCCAATCCACGTCCTGAAGATCCGATCAGTATCAGCCGCGCAGAATTCGATGCGGCTTGCGAAGAATTAGCGGAGAAGGGTGTGCCGCTTAAATCCGATCGAGAAGCAGCCTGGCGCGCTTTCAACGGGTGGCGGGTAAATTATGACACCGTGCTACTGACTCTCGCTGGCATGACCATGGCTCCAGAAGCACCCTGGACAAGTGATCGGGTAATCGATCATTCTATTCCATTGTGGAGGAAACGTTAAGATTTCACGGCATCATTCCGGGACGCTCAAGCTCTTCATAAATACTCAACGCCTTTTCTGGTTGACCTGCCAGTTGATAAGCATGACCCAATTGCAAACACAAATCATGCCATTCCGATTCGGATGGCGGCTTTGAGAGGGATACCTCCTGCACCAAACGCCGGGCTTGCTCGAAATGTACAATGGCTTCGCCTGTTATGGAGAGATGCAGCGCTTCTTGTCCAGCAGCCAGACAGTGACGGAAAGCCGCATCCGGCAGACCGGCAGCCAGAGCGTGGTGAGCCAGCACGGCAGCAGAGTCGTTGGCTGCCGTGAGGGTATCTAAAGCACGGCGGTGAAAAAGCCGGCGGCGGGCATCCCCCGCTTCGGTATAAACCACATCCCGGATCATATAATTCACAAAGGTATATGCACTGGCAACTTGCGACTGCGCCCCTTCTAACAAGAGGCGGCTGCTAACCAATTCGTCCAATGCGACTAACCCCAAATCTTCGGATAAGTTGGAGATGGCACACAGGCGTTCGAAGGTGATGCGGTGCTCAAGAACGGCTCCAGCCGTCAGCAGGCTGAAGGCATTCGGGCTGATGCGGTTCAAGCGTGAGCGGATAACTGCCCGCACTGTGGATGGGACGCGCGCCGCCTTTCCGAGATCATGCTCGGCATCCACCGTAAACGCCCATTTACCCGCTGCCTGCCGGATTGGGAGGAGAACCCGGCGTTCGAGTAAATCTTTCAAAGTTTCCATCAAATAGAATGGCTGCCCATTGGTTTCATCGAAAACCCACTGAGCGAAGTCTACGGCGGGTGGTAACAGAATGGACTGCATCATTTGGATTGTTTCCTGTTCACTCAGCGTTTCCAATTCAAGATAGCGAAGGGGAATTTCTCGCTCTATCTGCGCTAACCATTCGATTAATCCCGGGGGACCGCCTGCCAGGTGTGGTTGGGCTAACGGGTGCAGGGCTTCAGATCGAAGGCTAACCAACAGCCATATCCGCGCTGCGTTGGCTTCCATTGAACCTTTGTCAGGCAATGCGGCATTGTCAGACAATACCGCATTCTTCTTCCAACGCCGGATGGCGTATTGCAAAAGGTCTAATGTCGCGCTGTCTGCCCATTGCAAATCATCCA
>JBAXBF010000081.1:0-11434 GCA_037142095.1 Chloroflexota bacterium | reverse complement strand
GCTTTATCCACCGCCAGATAGTTGACCACATAAGTGGAGGCGTCCACCGTTTCAATCTTGCCCAGGCTGCCGATATCGCTGATATATCGAAAAGCGTTGTCGCTGAAATACGGTACCCAGCCTTTTTCGATCATCCCTTTGTAGGTTTTATCATCGATGGCTGTGTATCCAACGCCGCCCGCTAGCAGGCACTTTTTAGAGATTTCTGTTTCTGTCGGAATCATCGCTAGATAAGGCTCTGTGTGAGAGAGGAAATAACCCTGCTCTTGGAACAGGTCTCGCAGTATTTCTGAGAAAGACCAGCCCAAATTGTCCACCACTAACACTAGATGGATATATCCAGGCTTGTTCAATTCGACGGCTTTGTTGGGTAAAATATTGAAGACCATGCGTTT
This sequence comes from Chloroflexota bacterium, assembly GCA_037142095.1. Lineage (GTDB taxonomy): Bacteria > Chloroflexota > Anaerolineae > Anaerolineales > DRKV01 > JBAXBF01. The sequence goes on along the minus strand of JBAXBF010000081.1, from coordinate 11,039 downwards.
TGAGTTGGCATGTAAATCGAGCCAGTGATTCACCAACCATTCTGAAAAGCGGTCTCCAATTGGATAGAGTTCTGGATCAAACTGCTCTTGAGCATCGCACCAGGCTTGATAAGGCAGGTAACGCCCGGTAGCCCAAGTCAGCATCGTGTCCACATCCCAGTTCAGGTCGGGGAGTTCAGGTTTGGGTGGGCGGATCATGTCGCGCAGCGCTGCCCATCGCCGCCTGATCTTACGGGCTAAACTGGCAAACTTACTCTCGATCTGTTCCACCATGGTGGTCGTTATCCAATCAGGATTCCTGATAAGCTGCTTTTCGATCGTGTCAAACTCGACCATCAACAGCCCGCTTACCCTTTCAACCAGCGCTGCCGCATCCTCCGGCGACTGCGCCAACTGCTCGTTAAGTTGGTAAGTTACCTGGAGCACTGTTTCGGGGATACGTGCTTCTTCGATTTGCAGATCCTCCAGTGCCAGTTTTAACAGGTTAAAGAGTGTAAATTGCTCTCCCAGCAGCGCTTCTCCAAGCTGAGGATAGCTGCGCAATACCCGAAACTGGATGATCTGTTGTTTTAACTTGGCTGAATCTGCCGCGAACAGATCAATGAATTGGCGCTGTTCACTGGAGCTGGCTTTGTCTTTCCATTCTTGTTGGCGAGTGCGCAGGGTGCGCGCCAGTAAGGGGACGATGTTGTTGGCTTTCCAAATCTCCCTGTCTGCCACTTCCAGAATTGCCGGCAATTGAATGAAAGGGAAAGTCTTGGCGGTGAAGATAGGTGCATAAAAATGCGCCAGCAGGGTATCCTCGAAGCTGTAACCAGCTTGGGGCTGGATATCGAGCGTGAGCAGACCCGTCTGGAGGATCTCTTCATTGGTCACGGAAGCGGGAATCGGCACCTTCCAGTGCTCTTCCATAGCACGCCGGGCATCGACGGTCTCGAAGATGAAAGTTCCCTGCGGATAGCGCGAAGCCATTTTCTTAATCCATTGGGTTACCACTGTTTGAGATACCACTAGGAAATAATCATGCTTGGTTTCATATGCCCGCTGGATATTTCTGGCATGGAGGGGATATTCAGCAATGGAACCCATCTGTGCGATATTCGTTACAAAACTTAGATTATCTGGATTCTCAATAATTTTAATCATGATTTCCCCGCGCCGGGTTTCTCTGAGGGATGTCTTTTATTTACGTAGTTTTGCATCTTAGCTTTAACAACATTAATAAACTCTTTCTGTGTGGAACTAGAAGCAAGATTATACAAGCTACCTCCAATGATATTCCACTGTTCATGTTGCGCTTTTTGGATATGGTACTCGTGAAACCGATCAAAGATAAAAGATAAGATATCATCCCAAAGCAGTTGCACTGCGGTGGGACAAATTTCTGGATTTGTCGTCTTACCAACAGCGAACAACCTCACTCGATACAAATCATTTTGATAGACGCCATTTCGGTATAATGAATCTGCTATTTCTGCAACCTGATCAAAAGGAAAAGCCCCCAATGCGTATAAAACGCGGTGCATGTTTTTGCTTTGCGGGTCTGTCCAAGGACCATTTAATCGACACTGTTCATGTTTCACTTCTGCTAAGATAATATCAATTTTTTTATCTGAGTCAAAAATTGGGTGGTCTTTCATAGGATTATTTGAGGTTAGCAACTCAGCGCGGAATGGGAAACGGACAGCAAGCACATCCACATCCGTGCGCTGCGAACCGCGCCTGTCAGGGTGAACAATAAAGTTTGGGATGGTGCTGCAACCATTAATTCTAAAAAACCAACAGGCTATATCTTCCGGATTTATCGCATTAATTTCGTTCATCTGTTCTGAATCGGATGTCATATGCTTTAACAAACCACAATTCCTCATTTGAAAAACTATATACTTTTGCTAAAATATCATCAACTTTATCGAATAATGGTTTTGTGAGTCGTGCTCGGTATTGAAAATACCGTGTAGGTCCGTTCGCTTTATTGTAAGTTACCAATTCACCGTTCTTATCAAGATCCCTCACAATTTCTTCATAGATGGATTTGAAATCTTTTTGAAAATTGGTTAAGGTTAATAGATCAATGGGGAAACGCTCAAAGTCTTGGTGGGTAAAGTCAAAACAGTTAGAATATACTGTCCAAAACCAATAGAATAATGATGAAGAAAATACCAGGATTGAACCTTCTAAGAAGACATCTTGTCTTAATATAAGCTCTTTAGTTTTGGAATTTGTAACTTGTTGGCTATTAACTTCAAAAAATGGTGGGGACTTAAATGCTAACATGTAATTATAGCCAGTCCCTTTGTAGTAAAGTTTATTTTGGCTATTCTTATTTTTATCCTCAAATGTAAAATAGTTGCTTTTAATCTTAAGCATCTTTCGTAAAATTGACACTTCAATCGGCGAACCAATCTTTGGAATAATCGTATCCAGGATTATGTCCTCTGGTATTTCTACCGTTTTGATTAAAGGAATAAAAGTGTTTCTTTCCGCATTAAAGAATTTTGTAAAGTCGCTCGAGAAAACTATCATTCTATTTTGGGAATTTTCCAGATAAATAAATGTGATTGATAACCTAAGGTTTAACCCATCAAATAATGCCCCAGGGTGTGCAGATGAGTCAATATTGATAAACTTACAAGTTCCTTTATGACCTCTAATTAAACTCCTTGTTGATTTCATTCGATCTGAGGTAATAATCGAAATAGGAATAATGAACCCCAATTTACCATTTGAATCATATAAAAGCCGAATGGTCTTTTCAATAAAATAGTTGTAAAGGTTTCTTCCCTTAGAAGTTGCAAAATTAAAATCAAAATAACCGTCAGACAATACATCTACATAAGGGGGGTTGCCAATTACGCAATCAAACCCCATTTTATTTAACAATATCATTGGGAATTCAAGCTCCCAATTAAAGTATTGGTTATGACTTTCTATCGAAAATGCCAGAGAAAAATCTTTCTTCTCTACCAGCATGGTGTATTGGCTTTCATCGATTCCACCACCATCAAAGAATAGCCCCGTATGCACGTTACAAATTCCTTTATAACCAGCCAGCACCTGTTCGATTTCATCCAACCAGGCTTTCTTTTCTTCTACCTCATGCAGTGCGGTAGAGGCGTGGGAAGCGATCATTCGCGACTTTATAACGGCAGCTTCCACCGCAGCTTTGAAATCTGGATCCTTTTCAAAAAAAGAGAGTTGCCGGGTTTCTTTCTTACGGGCAGAGAAAGGATAATTACCGATGTCCTCCAGTCTGGCACCCACCAGCGAATTGCCGCATTTGAGATGGTGTTTGAGGAAAGACAGCGGCTGGTCTTTCGCCATCGAAAGAATCCACAGCGAGAGTTTTGCCAGTTCTACTGCCAGCGGGTTGATGTCCACGCCGTAAATGCAGTTCTCCACCACCCAGCGCCGCCAATATGCCGTTCCTGCCGCTAGGTTGCTAGTGATTCCTAACTCATTCAGCAGTTCGGTGATAAAATTTGCAATCAGGTTGGCGGCATTGACCAGGAAATGCCCGCTGCCCATGGCGGGGTCCAGCACCGAAAGCTGCAACACCTTCTGGCGCACAAAAGTCAGCGCATTTTCTTCTAACAAAGCTGCCAATGCTTGTCGTTGTGCCTCATCCTCCGTTCGCCTATAGGCGTGTAGGTTGGCTTTTTCCTCCGTCAGGAAAGTCTCTTTGAGTTCTTTTAGTTTCTCACCTACGGTATTGGTAACAATATAATTAACGACATCCTCAGGCGTGAAATATGATCCGGATGATTTGCGCTCGCTCGGGTCACCCGAAAAATATACCGCACCGGCGGGAAGGTAATGCCCCACGATCCGTTTGCCGCCCTCCGATTCCGGGATGAACTGGATCTTACCTTTCGAAATCTTAACCTCAGTATCCTCTTTTGTAATGAACAGCTTGTGTTCTAATAAACCTTCATACAGCGTTCCCAGGTGGCGCACGCTCATATCGCGGTAGCTGATGGCTTTTTCATCCCCATTCCTCTCGCGGTAGCTGGTCAGATTAAGGACGACATTTGCCAGATAGGGATCGTGTATGTGGTTATCTTCGATAAAACGGGTAAACTCGCTTTCCTGGGGGCTGAACAAACCGCCGTTGTAGGTTTGATCGATATCCACAAAGATGCGCTCCAAATGCTGCCATAATGCGTAAATTCCATTCTCGGACGCTTCCCCATCAGTTGGTTTCCGGCAGTCCTTTTGCACTTTTTCCAATAGGGTATGGTTAGCATCGCTGAGTAACCCGCGCGCATCGGCGTAGAACAGGAATAATAAACGAAACATATACAGCATCGCACCGTAATAGATTTTCTTGCGCAGGGCTTCGTCGTCTAAGTCGTCCTGACCTGTAGAACGCAATTCCTCGACATAAGCCATGCAGATGTCCGAAAGTACGCCTTTGCCGCCTTCTTCCCGCGGTTTGAGCGCTTTCGCCAATTCTTTTTCGATATAGTCTATCTTGTCCTGCGACTCCTTCTTGAAGCGGTCAAACTGGCATTTTCCGTCCGCCTGGGCGGTGAAGTTCTCCGCTTTCATAAATTTATGGAATATCTTGAAGGCTTGGCTGGCTTTCTCGTTCAGAACAGCTTCCAGGTCCATCTCGAAATAGGTTTCATAGGGTGCGGTTTCATCCAGGTGGTAGATGCGCCAATGCTTGCCGTTGGTCAGCAAGCCCCATTGAAATTGGTGTTCGCGCAGCGCCCGGATTATTTTCTCAGACCAATTTCGTCCCAGCGTGGTATTATCCAGATTCGCATCCTCTAAAACCGCAAAACACAACGAGACGGGTTGGTCGGCGCTGCCCAGCGGGAAAAGGCGGGAGATATGTTCGTTTTCATCTTGCACGTTAAAACCCAATGCCGCAAGCACTTCATGAATGTAGGATTGTTTCCAAGCTTTCAGGGAGCTGGTATCGGCATAAATGCGATATTCGCATAGAACATTCAAAGAAGCCAATACATCAGCCGTTTCCATCTGGTGAGTGATCTCTTCCAGGTAAATTTCAGAGAAGAGGGTTTCGTTATGGTAGTATGCGGGCATATTGCTTATCCTCCATCTTCACCCAAAGCTCGTAAGAACGCCCGGCGCAGCTCGCTGGGCGAGTATAGTCCCGCCTTCCGCAGTTCGGCGATAAGGGAATAAATCGTCGTCCAGGCGGCTTCTTGGTTTTCAGGAAAAATGAAGGTGATCGGCTCACCGAAGGCGGGTTTCTGCACCGATCGAATGATCTTGTGCTTCTCCAACTCATCAATGGCTTCGATGGTTTTTACCGAGCTATAATTCCCTTTCTCATCGGCTACCACGAGTTTCAATTTGCGGTTGCCCTGGATCGTCAGGGTATCACCGGGAGTCAATTTCTGGCGATGGTTGCTGGTAGCAGGATCGGAACCATCTTCTGTGTAATAGATCACTCCTTGACCATCTTCTGTATCGGCATGCAGCACAAGCTCACCCTGATACTTCACCTGATTGCCGTGTTGTGATAGTGCATTTGTAAAGTCCACTTTGATCTGACTGACTTGTGGTGCGTTGGTTTCAATATGCCCCTTTCCGTTGCGTATTCGCTGAATATAGTTGGAAACCAAATGGGTCGTCCATATATTCACTCTTCCCAGCGAGTATGCTTCAGGCAGCGTTATAAACAGCAGTTCGTGGATATTGGCATAACCTGTATGTTTAACCAGCGGCTTGCTGTCATTATCGTGGTAGGAACCCAAAGCATCTTTTTGACTGCTGCTCAGCCCGTGATGCCAGTTCTTGAGCGCATCCTGGATGTCCACATCCAGGTGTGAGGGGGAACCAAATATCTCGGCGATCTGAATCAGGATTTGCTCTTCGATGTTAGTCTGAATAGACTCGGCGGTGTTCTTGAAGGCTGTCAAACGGATTTCGATTTCGCTTAACATGGTTGGATTAAGCAGTTCGCCAGGTGTTTGCTCGAGAATTTCAAGTAAATCATGCTTGATCAAATGGAACGAGTCTTTGGTTCTAACCTGGCTGAAGGCTTCCGCCAGAGACTTATCCTGACCGTTATAGAAATTGAGCGAACGCGCAATCGCAGGTAGACCTTCCCACCAATGTGTGATGGCTTGACAATCCTCGCTGATGGTATATACTTTCCCGGCAGTTGCGGGCTGGTCGCTGAAGATCTGCGCTATCTTTGCAAAGTAAGCCTGGTCTTCGCTGCTGACTGTCTCATAGAGAATTACTGCTGACGGCGATTGACCTAGAATTAAGGATAGCATATCTTCGGTGCTATTGAATTTTAGATCTGCCAAATGATTCGGCTCGCGCTTAAAGCGTAAGCTGTCGCCGTAAAAACGGCGCGCCAGCAGCAGCATCAAGGTGACGGCTATTTCTCCCTGCCCATATTCCTCAAAATAAGGCTTAAGGAATTGCAGCAGGTTCAGCGGCGGTTTTCTCTCCAACGCGGCGAGATCTTCCAATAATTTAGCATAAGCCGGCAGGGCAGTCCGGAATTTATTTAATTCTCTTTCAGCTTCAAATGTGCGGATATCCCCTTGCGTACTTAATATTCTTAAAGCCTGGTGTTCAACAAAACATTTGCGCAGGTATTTGGTACCGCCCCGGTTATCCGCCCATGTCCAGTTCAAGCGGATAGGTTGTGTAAAGTCACAAAGAATATCTCCGGCTTCTTTTAGAATGGCACGGGTCTGACCGCTTAAATTAATATGTGATTTGTTGAATTCAATATGCCCGAAGGTGTTTCTCTTGTCACCGAATCGCTCCATCATCATCTGGTTGGCAACATCGTGGCGTTTGTTTTCCTGCACCGAAATTGCCATCCCATGTAGTCCATACCAGCTCACTTTGATGTTCGAGAAGTAAGCTCCCCTCGCGTCCAAAAGTACCTTATTGGTTTCATCACGGATTTTCTTTTCTTCGGCTTTTTCATAAGGGCTGAAGTCCTGGGCTTGCGTCCGATACCAATCGCTGTCCATGGCTTTCAAAGTATAGATGGCGTCATATATACTGATCGGAACCCTCGGAATGGCGAGCACTATCCGTTTCTGGTCATTTTGAGCTGCACTTCTCTTGGCAGCCTCGATATCGTTTTCGTTTTCACAACATAGATACACGGCAGCGCCATCATAACTATTGGATGCATTGGGTATCTGTTTGCGCTCCAGTTCTAACACAGCAAAGAATGACATTCCCACGCCATTGATAGGGCGCTGTTCTGAAAGCATGGCTGGGGTGGCAAATATCACTTTCAGGCGTTTATCTTCGCTAAAAGATGCATTGTAATCCCTGGCTTCCAGATATAACTCATCGTTCCGCAGAGGGGAAAATTCTAAAAAGCTTTGCAGTAAATGGGTAGGACGGTTGTCCGGATTGGATTTGAACTGAGTCACCAGCCGTTGAACATCGATGCGGTCACTGCGGACAAGTTCATAAATACCTTGATTAAAGAAAAGAATCCCTGCCTCACACAATAACTTAAGGCGGTATTCCACCTGTTTTTTTTCTTCAGGAGCAACAAAATCAAGGGCAAACTCAATATTTTCGGCAGTGTTGGCAATCGGAACGTCCTGGATACTGATGATCTCGTTGATCAGAATCCCCTTAATAATTCGCTGGATCAGCTCATCTGCTTCTTCAAATAGTTGTTGCTCAGATTTGCGCGCCAGGTATCCATTTAATTCGCGTAGGGTTGCCTCATAGTTCACAACTGCGTTCTTTACGCGGGTTGTCAGACGGTTGTTGCTTGCATGCAGGCTTTCTTTGAAGTAATCTACCAGCATATCTGCTGTGTAGAGGGCAAGTTTATTATTTTCAACCACCGCATGTTGTTCGAGGAACCATGGATAGGAACAATATTGGACATTCCGCCAGCCTTGTTCTCCGGTCTCAAATTCCGGCGCAAAAAACCTGGATACGGAACGGTTGTCAGATCCGGCTTCGCTTGCCATGCGTAAGAGCGCATAAGTCGCCAGGGGGTGCATGGGATAAATATTATGGATGATGCTATTCTTTATTTTGGGAGCAGGCAGCCAGTTGAATAAACGCAGCCGGTTGCATTCTCCTGAAAACCAGGTGAATTTCCCGGATTGAGGTTGAACATATTGGAGCCATGCTGCTGACTCTTTTTTAGGCTGGACGATACCCGAGATGATATCTTCCATACCCTGGGTTTGAAGACCAATTTCAGTTACGCGCGCCTCCAGGGTTTCTGCGTTTAAATTTCCGATGGTTCCATGGTTGCGAAATGCCATATGTCCGGCGCCGATAAAGAGTACCGTCCCGCCTTTTTCCAATGTGGAACTGGCGCAATATTGAGCGAAATCGAGCAGCGTTGTGTAGTTGACGCGCCCGGCATCAATGGCGTCTCCAAACTCATCGTAAATGAAAACAATCCCTTTATATTTTTCCTGAAAGACCGGATTCTTTAAAAAATCGGTAATGATGTCGCGCAGATTGTCTTTTTGATAGGTAAAATCTGAGTCGGTAACAGCATGAAAACAAGTCTTAAACGCTTTCAGGGCTTGTTCTTCATATCTTTCCAAGCCATCGATCAAACCATTAATCGTCCAATCAGGGTAGGACATGCGGATAGCGGTTTCAAAGTCAGTGTAGAACCTGGTTTCGGCGCGGCGGGTTTCCCAGCCCTTTATCCGGCGCAGCGCTTCGCTGTAATGGGTATCCAGTAGGAAAGTCGATCCGTCCTTCTGCAAGGCTTCTTCTAAAGAGCGTAGCATTGCCCCTTCAAAATCATGGCTCAGGTTACGACATATCGCGACCACGTAGCATCCCGATTTGCGTGCCTCTTTCAGAGAGGTTGCCCGGCGTTCCTTCAATACTTCCCCCGGCCTCAGCAAGACTTCATTTTGAGCGGTTTCATAATTTTTGAAAAAGGCTTCCATCTCCGGGACGTCGCTGGGACTGGCAAAATAATTTGCCAGCATCAACAAAAGATGTGACTTACCTGTCCCATAGCTTCCCGAAAGAAAATAAAACCGGCGATCTAAGGGATTAAGCGCATTGGCAATATTTTGAAAAACCTGGCGGTGTGCCGCGATTGGTTTATAACGCTCCATCCGCCCGCGGTTTTTGACAAGATCGTAATAATCCTCATAGATATCAACGTAGCTGGTATAACCGCTGTTAATTTGAACAATATCTCGGATTTTCGTCATAGTCAAAAAACTCTCCTATACAATGTCATTGAAGTCAGTAAGCCGGTATATCCGGTTTTGTTTTTGAGAATCGACCATCTGTAAAGATTCTAATTCCAGAGATGTTTGCAGGCACACAACAAGTTTGGCTTTCATATTCTCTGTGAAACCATCCCATTTTTTATCTAAGAACCGATAAAAATCCTGCCTTTCCGATTTGCGCCAAGTATCCAGCAAGAAATCTACTCGATCAACAATGAGGAGCGCTTGGGCTTGGCTTTGTTCGAGAAATAAACTTCTCAAGTTTTCTGGGTTAAAACGATCAATTTTTTCACTGAGGGTCTTCGAATGGATGAATAATTCCAACAGATCCAGATATTTGCCGCGCGTTTGCTTACATATTTTTTGGCAAAAAAGAGTAAGAGCCGCGCTTTTTTCAGGTGTGGCATGCAAGATGACTGTCCGATAACGCTCTTGCTGCAGATGTCCTAAGAAGTCGAAAACATTAATTGCCATTTATCCCTTCATAAATTCGCTGCAGCACGCTTTCCTGAGTAAGTGAATCCGGCAGCCGCACCTGGTCAAGGTTGGCAAATTGTTCCAACCGAATGAGACTGGCGCTCTGCAAATCTTCTAAAATCGCTCTCACCTGGTATTCTGGCAAATTGAATACACGCCCCGGGCTGTTTTCAGCCAGGCAAACATCTTTTGTATTCATGGCTGAGGACCCCACTGAAAATTGATCCCGGTAATGCAGTAAACAAAATAGGAAGGCAAAACTAGGGACTTCAACCGGTGTGGATCGAATGAAATTGCCGGTTTCTTCCTGGTTAAGAATGTTTAGACGAGAAAATTCTGTATACGTATAGGCTGTCAGGACAGCTTTGACTTCTTTGGGCAAGTGTTCCGCAATCGTTTTCTCAGAAAAAAGAACGGTTAGATCAGAAAAATAATGGCTGCTGGTGAATTCGACCGATACTCGATCGTGAGTGGGGATCACAGTATTGACAATCCGGTGCCAAATTATCCATTCTGGGTTACTGGAAACAATGTAGTGAATCATCCATAGGGTTTCGGTTTTCTCAAAATAGGTATCTCCTTGGATGATCGATTTACCAAAGGGTGTGAGCGTTATCACGCGCGGTTTTACCAAACCAAATCCCACCATCATGCTGATGAGGTTTTCAACTTGTCTTTCGGGAATTCCTAATGTACTAACAATTTCTTGAACAGGGGTCTTTTTTTGTCCTTCTCGGGAGAGTAGAAATTGTAAGATGCGGGAAATTTGGTCAAATCGAGGTTGGTAGCCATTGGTAAATTGAAGTTTCATGTCGATTTTCCTCAGGGTTATATTATACTTGAAAACGGTACCATAGTTGAGTAAGAATCTACGTTTCCTCTATCCTCACCTGAAAAAATCATAAATTTCATTTCCATCCAAAATCCATTAATGGATAGCATGATATAATCGTATCTTCGGACCAAAACACAGAAAGAAAATGGATTGATTGAATTCGATGACCTGGCTCCCTGTACCCCAAGCGATCGTTCTGGCAACCACCACCCTTATCTCTGCCGTGATTGCATATACTGCCTGGCGCCGCAGGAATTTTCCGGTGGAAAACCGCTTCTTCTGGTTCATCCTCGCCGTAACCGAGTGGACATTTGCCTACACCTTTGAGGCTGCCGCGGTTGACCCTTCGATAAAAATCCTGTGGACGCAAATCGGTTACATCGGACTGGTCAGTATTCCTCCCCTTATGTTGATGTTTGTTATGGAATACACAGAGCATCGCTCTCCACCCCGCTATGTTCTATTTCTGGCGTGGACATTGTCGATTATCACCCTCCTGCTTGCCTGGACCAATGCCTGGCACGGTTTGTTAT
>JBAXBF010000080.1:0-11490 GCA_037142095.1 Chloroflexota bacterium | reverse complement strand
TTTTCTTTATAAAGCATTTTGTGTTCGATGAACATCACTGGATTATCGTCGCGGATGGCTGCTTTGAGCAGACCTTTGGCATCATAGGGTGTAGAAGGCATGACGACATAAATGCCGGGGAAATGCGTCCACAGCGATTCCAGACTCTGGGAGTGATGGGCTGCAATAGCGCGTCCGGCACCGCCTTCGGTGCGGATGACCATCGGTACTGAAGTTTTACCACCAAACATATAGCGGTTCTTGGCGCCCTGGTTGGCGATCTGGTCCATTGCCAGGGGTGTGAAGTCCACATACATGATCTCAGCGATCGGGCGCATACCGACCATGGCTGCTCCGACTGCCGCACCACCGATGGTCGCTTCTGAAATTGGTGTATCTATCACGCGCCATTCGCCAAATTCTTGCGCTAATCCACGTGTGGCACCATATGCACCGCCATAAAGACCAACATCTTCACCCATAACGAAAACTTTTGGATCACGGATCATTTCCTCGCGCATCGCTTCGACCAGTGCCTGGACATAAGTGATTTCGCGCATGGAAGTGTCAGTTTTTACCTGTTCGCGCAGTTTTTGTTCGGCTGCGACATCGGCGGCTGTTGTTTTGGAAGGTGCGAAGACGTCTGTGAAGACTTCCTCGGGATTGGGTTCTGGCGAAGTGTTGCTGTAATCCATCGCCTTATCCATCTTGCCTTCTACCGCCTTATCCATCAATTCAAATTCTTCATCGGTCAGGAACTGCATTGTCTTCAGGTTTTCCTGCATGACGATGATGGGATCACGTTTCTTCCATTCGGCTTCTTCTTCACGGGTGCGGTAAGCGCGCGGGTCAGAATGGGAATGTCCAAACCAACGGTAGGTTTTGGCTTCAATTAGCGAAGGGCCTTCACCACGCCGGGCGCGTTCGGTTGCTTTTACAACAGCACCGCGCACTGCCAATACATCCATGCCATCCACGATTTCTCCGGGCATTCCGTATGCGGCAGCGCGTGTGGCTACATCGGGTAGTTTGCTGGCTTTTGCCCAGGGTACAGACATGGCATACAGGTTGTTCTCCACTAGGAAGATCAAAGGCAGATTCCATAGGCTTGCCATATTCATAGCTTCGTGGAAATTACCCGTATTGGATGCCCCATCTCCGAAGAAACACAGCACAACACGATCGGTTCCCATGATTTTCTGAGCCAGGGCTGCTCCCACTGCAACAGGGATATTTCCACCGACGATACCGGTTGCACCCAGGTTGCCGTGTTCCACATCCGCGATGTGCATCGAACCGCCCTTCCCTTTGCAGTACCCACCTGATTTTCCGAGGACTTCAGCCATCATTTTGCTGTAATGTTCTTGCTTTTTCTCAGGAGTTTTGGCTGCTTTGTCTCCATGTGCATGAGCATGTCCGTGTCCGCGGTGTGTACTGGTTACAATATCATCGTCGCGTAATGCGGCTACACCACCGACTGCCACTGCTTCTTCACCTGCATAAAGATGAGAAGCGCCTTTTAACACAGCTTTACTTAGCAAACTGGCGATGTTATTCTCCAATGCCCTGATTTCCATGACTTGACGTAGATAAGCGATCAATTCTTCTTTTGTAAGTGATTGCTCCTCAATCATCGCGGACACTTTTTCATATGCGGAGACATTATTGTCTTTTTTTGCTGCCATAAATGTTAACCTCCAAGAATTCGTGAATTTATACGGTATTGATTTTGATTCCCAACGCGGCTGCTCGTTCCGAGAGTCCGGCTGGAGGAAATTGATCTGTAATAATGGCATGAATATCTTCCATTCGGGCGAAGGATGCCAACCCAACCCGTCCCCATTTCGTGGCGTCGAGTACAGCGATCACCTCACGGCACATCTTCATCACCTGATTTTTTACTTCGGCTTCACTAGAAGAAACATCCGTCAATCCTTCCGGGTAGTTCAAGCCATGTGCGCTGAAGAAACCTTTCTGAATGTTCAATTTTCGGAGCATTTCGACGCCGTCTAATCCAACCACAGAGACAGTGTCTCGCTTATACACACCGCCAACCAAAACAACCGCAATATGGCTCATTTCACCGGCTGTTTGAGCAACCGCCAGACTATTCGTGATGATCGTCAAATCCTGGCGTCGCTTGAGGTGGCGCACAAGCGCCAGCACTGTACTACTCGAATCCAGAAAGATCGACTCACCATCTGAGACGAAAGAGGCTGCATGGGCTCCGATGCGGTCTTTTTCTGCCACATTTTGTTGGCGCCGCAACTTAAGCGAAAGTTCGGGAAGCAATCCGGCGGGGATAGCCCCTCCATGTGTGCGGATAATTAGATCCTGTTCTGCCAGAGATTGGAGATCATTGCGGATGGTCACTTCTGAAACCCCAAATTGTTGGCTCAATTCTGCGACGGTTACTTTCCCATTGCGGTTGACTTGTTGAACGACTTCTTGCCTGCGCACTTCCGGGTATATGTCTTTCATGATGGTTTCCGATTGCTTTTGGTTGATTATATTTATTCTTTCGATTACTTTTATTATAACACAACTTATAATAAATTTACAATGAATGCAACATGATTTTTCTGAAAAATTTTATTTTTCCTGTTATAATAGCGGAACAGTTTTACTTTAAAAATTTGGATAAGGAGAACAATAAATGGCCACACAAAACAAAGTGCGTGTCGCAATCATCGGTGTTGGGAATTGTGCTTCCTCGTTGATTCAAGGTGTTCAATTCTATAAAGACGCGGCGGATACTGACCGCGTGCCTGGATTGATGCACGTGAATCTGGGTGGATACCACGTTCGTGATATTGAATTTTCTGCTGCTTTCGATATCGTGGATACCAAGGTTGGTAAGGACCTTTCAGAAGCAATCTTAGCTTACCCGAATAACACCTTCAAATTTGCAGATGTGCCTCATCTTGGCATACCAGTTCATCGCGGGATGACTCATGATGGTTTGGGTAAATACCTTTCTAAGATATTGAAAAAAGCCCCTGGTCCTACAGCAGATATTGTTAGTATCTTAAAAGATACCAAGACGGATGTTGTAATTAGTTACCTGCCGGTTGGTTCTGAGATGGCAACAAAATGGTATGTGGAACAGGTTCTCGAAGCTGGTTGCGGTTTCATCAACTGCGTTCCTGTTTTCATCGCCAGCAGTGAATACTGGGCGGATCGTTTTCGCCAGCGTGGCGTTCCGATCATTGGCGATGATATCAAGAGTCAGGTCGGCGCAACGATTTTACATCGTGTTTTGACCAGTTTGTTTGTTGACCGCGGTGTCCGCCTCGACCATACGTACCAATTGAACTTCGGCGGCAATACCGACTTTATGAATATGCTTGAGCGCGAACGGCTTGAATCCAAGAAGATTTCTAAGACCGGTGCGGTGACCAGCATGCTGCCATACGATATCGGGGCAGAAAATGTTCACGTTGGTCCCAGTGATTATGTCCCGTGGCTTACGGATCGAAAGTTCTGCTACATCAAAATGGAAGGAACCACCTTTGGTAATGTCCCATTAAATTTGGAAGCCAAGTTGGAAGTTTGGGATTCGCCGAACTCGGCGGGTGTGGTGATTGATGCTGTGCGTTGCCTTAAACTGGCTCTGGATCGCGGTTTAAGCGGTCCAATTCTGTCTCCTTCATCTTACTTCATGAAGACACCTCCCAAGCAGTACAAAGACGATCTTTGTCTGGAGAAGGTTGAAGCCTTTATTCGTGGCTCTGACGAATAAAAACCCTGTGGTAAAATAGATGCAGGATGGTGTTATGTCATCCTGCATCATTAAAATTTCATAATTCAATATCTCCATTCTTTATCGAGGATGGTGGGTTATCCTGTTTGAATTATTATGGAGGATAGAATGTCTAAGCTAAAGGATCGTTTATCACTGCCTGGAATTTTGGTTACCGACGGGGCAACGGGTACAATGTTGCAGAATGCGGGTCTACCGGTAGGTGCACCATCTGAACTATGGGTTTTAGAGAATCCGGATGGAGTCCGTGCGCTTCATCGAGGTTATGTTGAGGCAGGCTCTGATGTTATTTTAACAGATACCTTCGGTGGCACTCGGATCAAACTGGAGAGCAATCATCTGGGAGATAAAGTTGTTGAAATCAATCTCAATGCAGCCCGCTTGGCGCGTGAAATTGCTGGAGATAAGGTTTTCGTCTTTGGAGATATTGGTCCAACCGGTAAAATATTAGAACCTCTTGGTGCTTTATCTTATGCTGAGGCGGTAGATGCTTTTGCCGAACAAGCAGGTGCATTAGTGAAAGGGGGAGTAGATGCGATTATCATTGAAACGATGAGTGATCTGAGTGAGGCGAAGGCTGCCATTGAAGGCGTTCGTAAAGTAACTGATCTGCCTTTGGCAGTAAGCATGAGTTTTGATACCCGCGGGCGCACAATGATGGGAGTCAAACCTGCCAACGCGGCGAAAGAATTTGTAGCATTGGGCGTGGATATCTTCGGCGCGAATTGTGGGCGTACCCTGGAGGAGACTCTTACGGCTATTCGTGAGATGCGCCAATTGTTCCCTGATGCAGTTTTGTGGGCTAAACCGAATGCCGGCTTACCTCATATGGACGGAAGCGATACGGTCTATGACGTAACTCCAGAAGTTATGGCGGAATATGCACTCAAGTTTGCTGGTGAGGGTGTTAAATTCTTTGGTGGGTGCTGTGGTAGTAACCCCGACCACATTCGGGCGATAGCGCTGACTTTGCATAAACCTGCCTAATTATCATCATTGTAGAGGACGAAAGAATTCATGAACCAACAAAGAATGACCATTGATGAACAGGTGGCTTACTTGATGCAAGGTACTGCTTATGGCGATGACCTTTTGCGTCAAAACATGGCGGACGAATTGAAACAACGTCTCATTGAAGCCGATAAAGAAGGGCGTCCTTTGCGCGTCTATTGTGGTTTTGATCCGCGTACTTCAGATTTACACCTGGGGCATACCGTTCCGATCCGTAAGTTGCGCCAATTTCAGGAGTTGGGACATACCGCTATCTTTCTGGTCGGTAATTACACCTCTCTTATCGGAGATCCATCGGATAAGGATATACTACGTCCTCAGTTGACCCCCGAACAAGTGGAACACAATGGGCGAACGTATGCAGAACAGGCATACAAGATTCTCGATCCGCAAAAGACGGAAGTTCGCTTCAATGCGGAATGGCTTTCCAATCTTTCCTTCGCCGAGTTGATCAATCTGGCATCCAATTTCACCATACAGCAATTCGTCAATCGTGAGAATTTTCATAAGCGATGGAATAACGGTGATCCTATCTACTTGCATGAAACTTTTTATTCTATCATGCAGGGATATGATGCTTTTGCCTTGAAGTGTGATGCCCAAATTGGAGGTACCGATCAATTGTTTAATATCGTTACCGCCGGACGTAAGGTTATGACATCCCTTGGCGCCAAACCCAATATCGCTATCATCTTGGATATTTTGCCCGGCACCGATGGCGAAATCAAGATGAGCAAATCGCTTGGGAATCATGTGCCCTTGCTTTCCACACCTGAGGATATGTACGGGAAAGTTATGAGTATTCCCGATAAAGCAATGGGATCTTATTTCCGTTTATTAACCCGCTGGACACCTTCGGAAATTACTCAGCTTGAATGGGATCTGGCAAGTGGAAGTGTGCATCCGCGGGATATTAAGATGAAGTTGGCGCATGAGATTGTCTCGATTTATCAAAATGAGCAGGCTGCTGAAGAAGCCGAACAAGCATTCGTACGCGTTTTCCAGGAACGTAAAGAACCCACCGAGATGCCAGAATTCCAACTTATCGCAGGGCAGTCTGTCCTGGATGTTTTAATGGCTGGCGGTATGGTAAGTACCAAAAGCGATGGACGGCGTATGTTGGAGCAAGATGCTGTTCGCCTGGATGGTGAAACGTTGAAGGATGCCAACATCGCTTTCCCCCACGCGGGTGTACTCCAGGTTGGAAAACGACGCTTTTTACGGGTGAAATAAACATGCGCGCATGGTTGGCAGCATTTTTGTTTGGGATTACCCTTATTATAATTGCCACCGCATGCGCTACAATCAAT
Organism: Chloroflexota bacterium; assembly: GCA_037142095.1. Classification (GTDB taxonomy): domain Bacteria; phylum Chloroflexota; class Anaerolineae; order Anaerolineales; family DRKV01; genus JBAXBF01. The sequence continues at coordinate 5,427 of JBAXBF010000080.1, read as the reverse complement.
CAGGCAGGTTATCAGACTCAAACTGCGCTTGATGTGCAGGCGACAATGATCGCAATGCAATCTGGCGGAGCAGTCCAACCGACAATTGCCCGCCAGGGAGCCGCCATGACGGTGCAGGCGATGGGCATTGCCAGCTTACAAGCCCAGTCGGCGGCACAATCTATCGAACTAACGCGCCTGAATGATATCGTAACCCAAATTCCGCCTGCCACGCCGATCAGTCCAACGACACCTTTACCGACTTTCACACCTGCACCACCGCCTCCGACTCCAGTCCCGACGGTGGACTTCGAGGCAGCCCTTAAAACAGCCCGGATCCTGCTTTATGAGGACATGGCAGGTATCTATGATACGCGGCGCTATGTCAAAAAAGCCTTGGATGATATGAAACTTAGTTATACCGACACGGCAGACAGACAGGGGGAGTTTAAGCAATATCTGACCGCTCAAAACCAGGACAGCGGCAATTGGGACTTAATCATATCTGCGAACGAGTCGCGTTCTACCAGAGCGATAAAAGGTGAATTCTTTAAGTACTTTGAGAATCATCTCCAGCGCGGTGCGGCGGTCATCATCGAGACCTGGAACTTGGACTCCTTTTACCAGGATCAATCTAGCAACGATCTGCTTAAACGTTGCGGGATTGAATATCATGGTGATATTTTTGATATGCGTTGGGCGCCGGAGATTTTCTATAGTTTGGTTCCTGGACATCCGCTGCTTACATCTCCCAATTATGTCTCCCTGAATTATGTTAGCGATTATTGGAACAAGCATGGAGATCTGGGCGATATGGTGAAAAAACTTCCTGTTGGTGGAGATGCTGTCCTTTTGTTGGGCAGGCACCCAGAAAATCTGGATCGTTATGGTGTTTTAACATCTTGCTTCGAAGGGCGTATGATTTTACAGACCTTTACAACTCACCAATATCGCCAAGATGATATAGTACAACTTTGGCAGAATTATTTCTATAATGCCCTCAAAAATAGATTCATCAAGAATGTATCTTGATTTTATAAGAGAAATTATTTTTATGGGATAATCGGCGTTTTCTATTTTGGGATAATCTTCTGAATTTCAAGGATCTGTCTTTTCTTGATTAAAACATGAAAAAAATATTTGGTTTGTTTTCTCGTCTTCGCGTCCGGCTCTTGGCACTTGTCATATTGGCTTCGCTGCCTGCTTTTGTTCTCCTGATTAATACCAGCATAGAACAGCGTAAAACTGCTTTGGATACTTCCTCGGTGAGGGCTCTAGAAATCGCAGAATTAATCGCTCAAGACCAAAACAGATGGATGGAATCCATCGAGACTGTGATCGACACCTTCATGTATATAACAGATATTGAGAATCCGGACTCACAGAATTGTAATGATTTTCTCTCCAGCTTTACCAGACATGAAGACATCATCGATAATTTAGAGCTGATCAATCCGGCTGGAGATGTCTATTGCAGCGCCAGACCGATGAACATAAAGAAAAGTATTGCTGATCGTGGATATTTAATTAAAGCTTTGCGTTCTGAATTGTTTGTGCGTACAAAAGATTGGGAAGATCCAACCTCAGGGGAACCAACCATTGTAATTATCCGCTCAAAATTGGATGAGCATGGGAATCCCATTCGATTGATGCTTGCCGAAATCGATACGATTCGTCTGAGTGAAGTGATCGGTAAGATAAAAGTACCTGGAAATTCGAATGTCTCTATCGTGGATACTTCCGGAATGATACTCGTTCATTTCCCAGACCCGCAAAAATATATCGGTCAACCAATTCCGGAAGTGCAAGGAGTCACCCCTTTATTGCAGATCGGGAAAACTTTTACCCAGACAGGTGCAGATACGGATGGAGTCATCTATCATCGTGTTTATGTACCGATAATAAATTCCGACTTATTTGTGCGCGTCAGTGTGCCACTACAAGAAATTCTCGCTGAAGCCAATCAGATATTGATCAGCAACATATTCGGAGTATCCATTGCATCCCTCCTTCTTCTAGTGATTACCTGGATATTTAGTGAGTTTTTCATTCTTAAACAAACCCATGCTCTAACAGGTGCGGTCATTACGCTGGAGTCAGGCGATCTGACAGCCCGGGTGGATGTCATACCAGATAACAGTGAACTTTCCCAATTGGCACAGTCATTCAACCAGATGGCGGGCTCACTCCAAAGAAATCATGATGAACTGCAAGGTGCCATGTTGCGCGAGAAGCAACTGGCAGAACAGGCGCAAAGTGCCAACCAGGCAAAAAGTGAGTTTTTGGCGAATATGAGTCATGAGATTCGCACACCACTCAATGCTGTAATCGGCATGACCGATTTACTTCTGGAAACCCCACTGGATATTCAACAGCGTGATTTTACCGATACCATTCGGACCAGTGGAAATGCCCTTCTGGGATTGATCAATGATATCCTTGATTTTTCGAAAATCGAAGCAGGCAAACTGGAACTGGAGTACCAGCCGTTTAACCTGCGGGATTGTGTCGAGTCGGCGCTGGATTTATTGTCATCCAAAGCCCGCGAGAAAAATCTGGAACTGGGTTATTGGATTGCTGAAGATTGCCCGGAAAATATTATTGGAGATATTACTCGACTGCGTCAGATTCTTGTCAATTTGCTGAGCAATGCTCTCAAATTCACACAGGAAGGGGAAATAGTATTAAATGTCGCGCTGGCAGATCCTATGTCAGGCGATAGCGACGATGATTCTATCAGATTACACATCTCAGTGCGGGATATGGGGATTGGCATCTCTCCAGAAAAAATGGCATTATTATTCAAATCTTTTAGCCAATTGGATGCATCTACCACACGCCGTTTTGGTGGTACAGGGCTTGGTCTGGCAATCAGTAAACGTCTTACTCAAATGATGGGCGGTGATATGTGGGCAGAAAGCCTCGGTGTGGGGCTGGGAAGCACGTTTCATTTCACAATCCAGATTCAAAAATTTGAGGGAGAGCTTAAAACCGTATTTTACTTCGATCAGGATAGCTTCACTGGAAAAAATGTAATGATAGTTGATGATAATGAAACCAACCGTAAGCTCCTGGTTCTTGCGATCCAGGGATGGAAAATGATTCCATATGAGGTCGGTTCGGGCAGGGATGCCCTTGATCTTATTGAAAGCGGTCATACGTTTGATCTGATCTTGACCGATATGATGATGCCGGAAATGGATGGCTTAACTCTGGCGCAAAAGATTCATTCTATGGAAGGTACTCGCCAATTGCCTATGATTCTATTATCTTCAATGGGTATTCATAAAGATGAAGAAACGAAGCTGCATTTTTGCGCCGTATTAGCCAAGCCAATCAAGAAAGCGACCCTTTATGAGACGATCACGGATGCACTGGAACACCGCATAGGCGCAGGAGTGGATAAAACCAGGTTTTCTTCGACCGGTAAATTTGATACTAATTTGGGCGAGCGTCACCCGCTGCGAATTTTGATGGCAGAGGATAACCCCGTCAACCAGAAGGTTGGTGTACATTTGCTCTTGAAGATGGGATACCGCGTTGACCTGGCGGCGAATGGTTTAGAAGTATTAGAAGCGGTTCTCCGCCAACCCTATGATGTGATTCTAATGGATGTGCAGATGCCAGAAATGGATGGGGAGGAAGCCACTCGCACGATCCGAAAAACGATTCCGAAGGTATCACAGCCTTATATTATTGCACTGACCGCCCATGCCTTGGAAGGCTTCCGCGAGCAGTACCTTGCCGCGGGTATGAATGATTATCTGAGCAAGCCGATTAATATTCTCGAATTGCAGAAGGCGCTTGCTCGTGCTCCCCGCCGTGGATAGCGTTTGTCTTTTGAAGGTTTTCTTAGCGTTGCAAGAAACGATTAAATTCTGCCCGCGTCGGTAAGGATGGCTGCGCTCCGGATTTTGTAACCGCCAGTGCACCGGCGGCATTTCCCCAGCGTGCCGCTTCCAGCGTCGAGTAGCCTTCGGAAATGGCAACCGCAAATGCACCGACGAATGCGTCTCCGGCTGCGACCGTATCGACTGCTTTAACTGCATAAGCCGGCAAATGTGTGGCTTCCTCATTGAGCGGAATTGCCAGCGAACCGTCCTCTCCCAATGTAACGATTACATTTCTTAATAATTTATCTGCCTGCATCTTTTTCACGGCTGCGCTCAACGCCTTATGGTCTTCTACGGGAATTGGGCGGCCTAACAGAGATATGATTTCGATCTGGTTGAGAATGAGGTAATCAACATCTGCCAACAGTTTCCTTGGCAGGGGCTGGTAGGGTGCCGGGTTAAACACGACGCGTACACTGTATTTTTGTGCCAATTCTACCGCACGTTCGATAGCCTCGAGTGTGCATTCCAGGTTTAAAGTGAGTACAGATGCACCTTCAAAGGCTTTCTCTGATTCTGAGACTGTCTTTGCCGTTACCGAACCATTTGCGCCTTCTGCCAGCACGATATTGTTCTGACCGGTGGTATCATCGACGAGGATAAAAGCTACACCCGTAGGCATAGTAGCATGCTGGCGGATATAAGTTGTATCGATTTTATCTGCCCGCACAGTCTGGAGCAAGGCATCACCGAATCCGTCTGTGCCGACGCACCCGATCAATTTCACTGTCGCACCCAACCTTGCTGCTGCAACGGACTCGTTAGCCCCTTTCCCGCCAGGGAAAGTCTGAAAGCTGCCGCCCATCACCGTCTCACCCAACTGCGGGTGGTGTGGTGTGCGGATGACAAGATCCATATTAATACTGCCTACGGCTACGATATGTCCACTCATATTCACCTCATTCCTCCGCTTTGAATTTCGCTTATTATATCATGAGTCGGATGCGATTTCTATTAAAGCGGTGTGTTGTACTGTGATTTAATCCGTAACTTATTACGCGTAATTAATCACTTTAGATTTTCTTCCCAGCGGTGATGATGAAACAATTGACCGAGCCGCTGCCCCTGCCGAGACGTTTTGTACAAGATATGCTGCAAAAAGTTGAGTACATGATTTTTAAGATGTTTGCGGAGGAGCCGGGCGAGCGTTATGTGGATATGGGAGCATTTGCGGTAGCGCTGGAACGGTTGTCTTCCCGCATACCTGCCACACCTCCGCAGATCGACGAGAGGGAAGAATCGTTTGATGATAAGATCGGACACTGACTGCTTTTACCGGTCTATCCCTCCTCATCTGATTCTTCTGAACAACACAGCAAGCCAGCGGAGCAGGTTGCTTCTCCCGCTCACCAGACTGCATCTTCCGAGGCGGTTCATCCGTCAATCGAGCAGTCTGCCCCGCTGGAAATTGAGCAAACCCCTCCGCAGAGTACATTCTCAGTACCCCATCCGAAATCCAGTAAATCAACGGTTATTGTGGTATTGGGGAACTTGATTGGTACAATGAAAAGTATTACCAGAGTTCACCTGACCGCAATCCAGTGGGACCGAGCAG
>JBAXBF010000079.1:0-11659 GCA_037142095.1 Chloroflexota bacterium | reverse complement strand
GGTTATAGCGTGGCTGCGCTTAGCTTTGAAAGCGGCTTAAAATTGGTATATAAGCATAAGGACTTACGGATTGAAGCCACCTATAATCAATTTCTGCAATGGCTGAACGAGCAGGGTTCCCCCGTCTATTTTTACCCCTTAAAAACGCTGGTACGCAACGCATATGGCTGGGTTGCCTTCGGCGAACATCAAGCCTGCCGTGACCAGGCAGCCGTCCAACGGTTTTACCAAAGGATGGGTGGACTGCTCTGTTTGGTTTATGCGCTCGAGGGCACGGACTGCCACGAAGAGAATATCATTGCTTGTGGTGAGTACCCGCTCATGATCGATGCCGAAACCCTTTTTCACCACCGCGTTAAAGAAGAAACAACGGATGAAATTCGCGAAAGCGCCGCCTTTGAGGCTTCTCAATTATTAAGTAACTCCGTGTTACGGGTAGGTCTCCTGCCCGGTTGGCGCATGGGACGTGACCGCAAAGTCGTTTATGATGCCAGCGGTTTAGGCGGGCTAGGGGAGCAGAATGTCCATTTTCAACGAAAACGATACACCCACATCAACACCGATGCGCTGGAAATCGTATCTGAATTAGGGGTGAAACCTGCGGATAAAAATGTCCCCTTCTTTGAAGATGGCAGCCCATTTCATTTTGAGGAAGGCTTGGACATTTATATTGATGCGCTTGTCGATGGTTTTGAACAAATCTATCGTTTTCTGATGCACAAGCGGGCGGATTTGAGCGACCCCGAAGGAATCCTGGCTGCATTCCAGGATAAGCAAATTCGCTTCGTTTTTCGTGCCACCCAGATATACTTTACTCTTTCTCAGCAAGCCCGCCAAATCAGAAATCTTCAGGATGGCGCAGATTACAGCCTGTATCTGGAACGGCTGGCGCGCGCCCATCTTCAAGTGGAGGATAAGCCATCTTGTTTCCCGCTTCTCAACGCAGAACGGGAAACCTTGACCGACCTGGATATTCCTTTCTTCACAGCTTCGACCAGCAGCGTCAATATTGATCTTATGGTTAACAAGCGCAAATGGGTCGTTGAGAAGTATTTTCTGGCACCCAGTACCTTGCTTGTCATGCAGCGTTTGCAGAATTTGACCGAGGAAGATTTGTTTGCGCAGTTGCAAATCATCCGTAGTTCGATGTATTCACGCTTCGCCCATCAAAAAGAAAATCAACAGAAGCAGACATCCCAAGCGGATGATGGGGATGACATCGACCGTCATACGGTCTTACCGCCACCGCTGCAACCAGAAACAGCCCTCACCCAAGCCCTGGCATTATCCCGGCGACTCCTCTCGCTCAAGATTGACGGCAGCGATGGCAGCTTAAGTTGGTTTGGCATCCAGTTGATGCCCGAATCCGGACGTTATCAATACAGTGTTTTAGGTTTAAGCACCTATGATGGCGTGGCTGGCATCGGCATATTTTTAGCTGCTTTAGAAAAGGTGCTGCAACTGCCAGAATATCAGTGCGAACCCTATCCATCTTTTCGCAAAGAAGCGCTGGCATCCATCCTGCCCGTGCGCCAATCCCTCAAGGAGAAGGATAGTCGTAATTTCATAAAAACCCCATTGGGCGGAGCGAGCGGGATAGGATCGTCCCTTTATGCTTTGTTGAGGATTGGGAAATTCCTCGACGAAGCGGCACTGATTGAGGAAGCGCTGGAGGCAGTGGGACGAATTACACCTGAAATGGTGGAGAAAGATACTGCGCTGGACATTATCAGCGGCAGCGCGGGCTTCATCTTAAGTCTGTTAGCCCTTTATAAAGAGACGAACAATCCACTGGCTTTGGAGTGTGCTCTTACCAGCGGAAATCACCTCTTAACGAAACGCAGCCAAACGGAGCAGGGTTACCGGGTTTGGAAAACCGCAGCGGATGTCACCTTGTCAGGTTTTTCACATGGGACGGCGGGTTTTGCTCAAGCCCTCTTATGCCTCTACCAACACACCCATGAGAAAGCGTTTTTAGAAGCGGCAGAAGAAGCCATTGCCTATGAGAACACCCTGTTCTCGCAACAGCGACAAAATTGGCGTGATTTAAGGGATGGGAAGACGGATGACTATATGGTCGCCTGGTGTCATGGCGCGGCGGGGATAGGGTTGCAGCGTGCTTCTTCATTAGATATCCTGGATACTGCCCAAATTCGCCAAGACATCGAATCCGCCATCCTCACTACCCAAAAAAAATTGTCAACCCTGACAAATTTAGCCGACCACTTATGCTGCGGCAACCTGGGACGGATCGAAGCGATCTTCAGTATGGGCAGGCAATTGAAGCGTCCCGATCTCATCCAATATGCGCTGCAAGCCGCTTCTCTTGTTGTCGGAAATGCGGCAGAAAAAGGTGGCTACCAATACGCCTCATTTCTGCCGCGCAGCATGTTTGCTGCCAGCTTTTTCCAGGGCGGTTCTGGGATCGGTTATGAGCTGTTGAGGTTAACGCATCCCGATATCTTGCCCAATGTATTGATTTGGGAATAAAATTTCTTAAGCAAATAATGCCATTCAATATTATCAGGCGTGGGTTTAATTAGTCCACACCTTTTTTCACGCAAGTTCAAAGTTTCAACCAGTTATGTTTCTGCTTGAATGAGTGAATCGTCCATTGAGAGCGGATGATAATCTTGAAAATGAGATGTTTGACCTTCTGGTTGTTAGTGTTATAATACAAGTTCTTGCATTTTTAAGGAATCTCTTCCGTTAGTCTTGGGTTTTAATGTAGGTAGGGAGAATACGAAAAAAATATGAATTTAGATGAAAACAATGGTACAACTGTCGTACATCATACGCCTGATACTATTCCAGCTTATACTTGGCGGACTTTATTAATCGGGCGTCCATTGCCGACCGCTGCGGCAGCTCACCAGACGATCGGAAAAATTGTCGGTCTGGCAGTGTTCTCCTCGGATGCGTTGTCATCTTCGGCGTATTCAACCCAGGAAATGCTCATCGTTCTGGCATTGGCAGGTCAGGCAGCCTTTCAGTTTTCCATGCCGATCACGCTGGCGATCGTTGTCCTGCTCACAATATTAACCATATCCTATGAGCAAACGATCCATGCGTATCCCAATGGCGGCGGCGCTTATATCGTGGCGCGCGATAACCTGGGCGAAATGCCAGCTCAAACGGCTGGCGCCGCCCTTCTAACCGATTATATCCTCACGGTTTCCGTATCGATCTCTTCGGGGGTGGCGCAGATCGTTTCCGCTTATCCGGAGACGTTTCCTTACCGGGTTTGGATTGCAGTCGGGATGGTGGGTCTGATCATGCTGATCAACTTGCGCGGTGTGCGTGAATCAGGGATCACCTTTGCCATTCCAACCTATTTCTTTTTGATCATGATGGTACTGACGATCTGTGTTGGTATGTTCAGGTATTTGACTGGTAGTCTGGGTACGGTAGTGGATCCGCCTACGGATATGATCTACACGACACTCCAGCCGATTGCATTGTTCTTGATTTTGCGTGCTTTTGCAACGGGGACAACTGCTCTAACGGGAGTGGAAGCCATTTCGAATGGGATCACGGCATTTAAGGAGCCGCGCAGCAAAAATGCTGGGATTACATTGGTCTGGATGTCTGTAATTCTGGGTTCTTTCCTGGTCGGAATCACATTCCTGGCACATATTACTGGCGCTCTACCATCTGAAGATGAGACGGTTTTTTCCCAGATTGCGCGTACCGTGTTTGACGGGCGTGGTTTCCTTTATATAGCGATGTTGTCGTCAACAACCGTCATTCTTATGATGGCAGCTAATACTGCCTTTGCAGATTTTCCACGGCTGGGTGCGCTTCACGCGGGGGATGGCTTTTTACCACGCCAACTTACCTACCGCGGCGATCGTCTGGTGTTCTCCCGCGGGATCGTAGCGTTATCGGTTATTTCAAGTTGCTTGATTATTTTATTCCAGGCGAGTGTAACTAACCTTATTCCGCTCTATGCGATCGGCGTTTTTCTTTCCTTTACCTTATCTCAGGCGGGTATGGCACGCCGCTGGTGGAAATCGGGTCATCTGAAACCCGGCGAAGAGCTGCGCGAGCCGGGCTCTACACTTCACCATGAAGATCATTGGCAATTTAAGATGGTTGTTAATGGTTTCGGTTCATTTGCTACGCTGATCGTTATGATTGTGTTTGCTTACACCAAGTTTCGGGACGGTGCCTGGGTGGTTGTCCTGTTGACTCCCATACTGGTGTTTATCTTCTTCTCGATTCACCATCACTATAAGACCGTTGCTAAACATCTCACCCTGGATAAATTCGTAACCCAACCGCGCGTCGTGCGCCACCGCGTTATTCTTCCTGTCTCAGGTGTTCATAGCGGCACATTAACAGCTTTACGTTATGCTAAAACACTTTCCGACGATATTACTGCTGTCCATATTTCTACTGATCCAGAAGAAACAAAAAAAGTGGAGAAGAAATGGGAGTTTTGGGGTGATGGTATTCGTCTGATGGTTGTAGATTCACCCTACCGGTTGGTAATTGAACCATTACTGGATTATATCGAAAAAATTGACGATCAGTGTCAGCCCAACGAGCTGATAACCGTTGTCGTGCCCCAGTTTGTCCCAAAACATTGGTGGACGAATTTCCTGCATGCCCAGACAGCCAATACATTACGCAAGGCATTGATGAACCGCAAAGACATTGTTATTATGGATGTGCCTTATCAGGTAAAATAAAGGTTTGAAGATAAATAAAGAGATTATGTGAATTATGAAAATCATTGTTGTAGGATGTGGAAGATTAGGATCGGAATTGATTTACCGGTTGTTCCAGCATGGACACGAGATTACAGTTGTTGATGTAAAACCGAGTGCATTCGATAAACTTCCCCCTGATTTCATCGGGAGGCTTAATGAAGGGGATGCAATGAACCAGGAAGTCTTGCACCGGGCTGGGATTGAACAGGCAGAAGCTTTAGCAGCAGTTACCAGTTCGGATGCCATCAATTTGGTTATTGGGCATATTGCCTCTCAAATCTATCATGTTCCTAAGATAGTGGCGAGAAACTTTGAACCGAATTGTTGTTCAATTTTTGATTGCTTCGGAATGCAAATGATCGCTTCCAGCAGTTGGGGAGCGCAAAGACTGGAAGAGATGCTCTACCAATCAGATGTACGCTCGGTTTTTTCGGCTGGAAATGGAGAGGTGGAAATCTATGAGTTAACCATTTCTGCCATGTGGGCTGGACATCCTCTGATTGATATTTTGACGGTGGATGGCTGCATCGTTGCCGCCCTCACCCGCGCCGGAAGAGCTATTCTACCCCAAAATGATACAATTCTAGGGGTAGGAGATATCATTCATGTCAGTGCCACTTTTGAAGGGATTGATGCGCTGCGTTACAAACTGGGGGTCTCGCCGAAGGAGTAGTATATGTATGTAGTTATTGTAGGTGGTGGAAGAACGGGTACACAATTGGCGCGTATGCTCATTCGCCAAAATCATGAAGTCCATATTGTTGAAAGCCGCCGCGATGTCCTCGCCCGGCTGCATCGCGACATTCCCACGGAGATGATCCATGAGGGAAATGAAATTGATCCGCGCGTGTTGGAAATCGCGGGGATTCAGAGGGCAGATATTATCGCGGCAGTTACGACCAATGATGAAGACAATCTGGTGGTTTGTTTCATTTCCCGTAATCGTTATAATGTACCGCGCACGATTGCACGCGTGAATAACCCGCGCAATGCCTGGTTATTTAATCAGGCGTTTCATGTGGATGCTGCCGTCAATCCTTCGGAGATCATGTCGCGCTTGATAGAAGAAGAAATGTCTATGAAGGATATGATGGTGCTGGCGAAATTAAGGCGGGGTAATTATTCACTAGTGGTTGAGAAAATTTCACCTGGATCATTAGCAATTGGTCGCTCGATTCTTGACCTGCAATTGCCAGATTCGAGCGTCATTGCGGCTCTGGTGCGAGAGGATAAAGTTGTTATGCCGCGCGGCAAGACCATCTTTGAGGTTGGCGATGAGATTTATGCTATCACCGATGCAGAAGGAGAAGAAAACCTTCAGAATATCTTTGCTGGACCATTGACAACGAAAAACGGAAGATAGAATTTTGGTGGGGGGGGTTCTATTAGAAGTTGCGCTGTGTGATTAGTAACTATTTCCGTTCTATCGTTAGGATATGAACAAGGAGGAGAACAATGCAAGTAAAAATTATTCTTCATGGTGTGCTGCGGGAAAAGTTATCTCCTGAAAATAAGGGGATTGCTTCTTTGGATGTTGCCGATAGCAGCACCATATCGGACTTACTATCTCAATTGGATATTCCTCAACAGGTAAAATGTTCGATTAATGAAGAATTGGAACGCGACTTTGATCGAGTTCTAAAGAATGGAGACGAGATTCGTTGCTTCAGACCGATTGGGGGTGGGTAGAAATAGGCCTCAATTGATCAACCAGCGAGCTTAATATCTCCAATAACCGGTCTTGCCAGGCTGGATTTTTTTGATAATCTAACCATAGTGCGTTCTTGCCAATCCGCACATCCTTGTCAAAGTTTGGGAATGAACGGCTCATCATCTCTTTTGGCAAAGGTGGAAAACGCAGAGCGATCAGATTGCTTTCAGGATATATGGTAGCGAGTCCGGCTTGTTCAGCGAAGATCTTGACCTTTAGTTGGTAAAAGAGATTAATCACTGTCGCAGAAGGGGCACCGAACCGGTCATAAAACTCTTCTTGCAGGCTGTCAACTTCATGAACAGCATGCAATTCTGCCAGACGACGGTAAAGCCCCAAGCGCATCGTCGTATCCGAGATGTAATCCATCGGAATGCTGATGGGAAGAGGTAGATCGACCGAAACCTGAGTGTTTTTTTGCCAGCGCAGCCCGACGGATTTGCGTTCAGCCTCCTCCAGTTTAATCCCCCTGTTAGTTTGCAGACGGCGCACGGCATCGGCTAGCAAGCGGGTGTATAGATGAAACCCGACCGCCGCAATTTGCCCATGCTGCTGTGTGCCCAGCATTTCACCAGCCCCGCGAATCTCCAGATCACGCATAGCAATTGAAAAACCTGCACCCAGATGGGTGTACTCAGCCAGGGTTTCCAGACGCAGGCGACCTTCAGGTGTCGGCTGAATCTTCCTGTGACGGAAGAAGAAAGCGTATGCGCGTTGCGCCCCGCGCCCAATCCTGCCGCGTAATTGGTATAACTGGGCTAAGCCAAACGTATCTGCCCGATCGACAATCAATGTGTTGGCGTTGGGAATATCCAACCCAGATTCGATGATGGAAGTAGAAAGAAGAATATCAACGCGCCGGTCAGTTTCTTCCGGGGTGCTGAATTCCTGCATCCGTTTGGAGAGCGTATTTTCTGGCATTTGACCATGTACGACAGAGACGCGGGCTTCGGGAACCAATTTTTCTAAATGTTGGCGCATTCCTTCAATCGTTTGCACACGATTATGGACGAAGAAGACTTGCCCACCGCGTTCGATCTCGCGCAGGATTGCCTGGCGAACCAGGCGCTGCGAGTAGGGTCCAACATGGGTGATGACCGGCAGGCGTTCTGCGGGAGGTGTGTTGATGATAGAAATATCGCGGATGTCAGTCAATGCCATGTAAAGGGTGCGCGGAATCGGGGTTGCTGTTAAAGTGAGTACATCCACTTCCGTGCGCATTTTTTTAAGGGCTTCTTTATGAGTAACCCCAAAACGTTGTTCTTCATCGATAATGAGCAATCCCAGGTCTTTAAAACGCACGTCCGCAGAGAACAGGCGGTGTGTCCCTATGATAATGTCTACGGAGCCCTGTGCCAGACGCGTAATGATTTTTGTTTGTTCTTGCGGAGTGCGGAAGCGCGATAGCATTTCGACAGTAATCGGAAAGGGTGTCAGCCGGTCGCGGAAGGTGGTAAAGTGCTGTTGTGCCAGAACGGTGGTGGGCACGAGAATGGCAACCTGCTTGCCTTCCATCACGGCTTTGAATGCTGCTCGTAAGGCAATTTCTGTTTTACCGTAACCCACATCGCCGCAGATCAAGCGGTCCATGGGACGATTTCTTTCCATGTCTTGTTTTACTTCTGCTAATGCTTTGAGCTGGTCCTTGGTTTCCACATAAGGGAAACTTCCCTCCAGTTCAGCTTGCCAGGGCGTATCTGCTTTATAGGCATATCCTTTGACGACCTGGCGGGCGGCATAAAGTTGCAGGAGATCATGCGCCACCTCCTCCACGTTTTCTTTGACACGTGCTTTGATGTTCTGCCATTCGGTGCTACCCAGACGGTGGGGGGAAGGTGTTCTGCCGTCTGCGCCAACGTAGCGCGTGATACGATCCGTTTGATATACGGGCACGAAAAGTTGGTCACCCTGGTCATATTCGATGCACAGGTATTCATTTTCAATATTATCAATGGTGCGTTTGACCAGACCTTTATAAATACCGATGCCGAAATCAATATGGACGACAAGATCATCTACATGTAAATCAGCATAATTGGCTTCGGGGTTTTCTGCGACGGGACTTGCCCTACGGCGGGCTTGGGGGGGCTGCCATCCGAAAATTTCCCCATCGGTTACAAGCTGCAAGCGGGGAATGTTCGAGTCTTCGGGCGGGATGAGTACCCAGCCTTCGCCGAGGCTGCCTTGAATGAAGGCTGGATTATTTTCACCAGGTAGTTGCTCTGTCGAAAGAGGAGTTTCCTGCCATAGCTCCATTAATCGCTTGGTCTGGCGCGAGACGATGATGATATGGTCGCCGCAGCGAATACATTCGGCGATATGATCCAGGAAGGGCTTTACCTTACCACCGAAACGCTGTCCCTGGTTGAAGAAACGTCTTAGCGGAAATACGTCCGCATCTTCCTTTTCCACGACAGGTCCCAAAATAACATGCTGGTGGCTGGTGATAAGATGCTCGATTTCCTCGCGGGTATGGTACGGCAAAGGAAAATCTTCAGGTAGACCGTTTGTCTGAATAGCATCACGGCGTAAACTGAGTGCCTGTTTTTCGACTTCATCGATTGTGTCTTGGAGCATGATTGAATCATCGACAAAAATGATGGCTTCAGAAGGCAAGTAATGAAGAAGGCAGGCTGCATTGGGATACAATAAAGGAATGTGGAATTCATTCAGGATTGTTTCAACGCCGTCTTCAGTCTGAAGGATGCTTTCAGTGCCCTTCAAGGTGAACTCGCGCGCCGGAGGGATCATGATTTGTTCGAGATTACTTACAGTGCGCTGAGTAGCCGGGTCGAAAGAGCGCAGCGTGTCGATTTCATCGCCAAAAAAATCCAACCGGGTTGGTGACGGGTCTGCAATTGGCCAGATATCGAGAATACCGCCGCGCCGGGCGTACTGTCCCGGGGCTGTTACGATGGTGACTGCCTGGTAGCGCAGGTTGTACCAGTGCCGGGCTAAGGTATCTGGAGAGGATTGCTGCCCACGTTTGAGCACCTGGGTCTGGAGGATGAAGTCGCGCCTTGGGAGGGTCTTTGTCATTACGGCTCTGGCTGGGGCGACGATAAAAGGGACATTTTGCGCCGTGATTTCCTGGCGCAGAGAAGGAAGATGGTATGCCGCTAACGTAGTGAGGGTCTGAAGGCGGTTCTGGTGGGTAACTTCGCCCCAGGCGGAATTTTCATAGAATACGGATGTTGGTTCGGGGAAGAGCATCTTTTTCACCTGTGGGGAAAATAAGGTATATTCCTCCACGAGGGATAAAGCGTGATTGGTTAGCCCGGTTAATAATAGAAATGGACGCTGAAGCTCAGCCTGTAAGACTGCCAGAAGTGGCAGGCGGGCTGCGCGCGGCAACCCCAGCCTGTCAAAACTTTGACCTGCTCTTAAATCATTTGCCAGTTCTTGGTAATCTGGCAGGGAGGTGAGTACATCAAGGTGCATCATCAGCTCTGTGAAATAGACAAACAATTATTATAAGTCTGATGCGGCTTTGAGTCAAACTGGAAATTAAATAAAATTCCCCCTTCCTCAATGGATATGAGAAAAGGGGAACGATTTAATATAGAAACGTTATCTTTATCTTACTTGATTTTTCCCTGCTTCTTGAGCAGTTCTTCCATCTGATTTACGATTTTGCCAAAATCAGAAATAAGGTTGTCTACCGGAGCCGGGCTGAGCATATCAACCCCGGCTTCTTTGAGGACATTGATCGGGTAATCGACGCTGCCTGCTGAGAGGAAGGTAAGATATTTTTCTTTTGCCCCGGGCTTATCTTCTGTGATGTTTTTCACGAATTGGTTTGACGCCGCGATGCCTGTCGCATATTGGTAAACATAGAAATTACGATAGAAATGAGGAATACGAGCCCATCCGATCTTTGCCAGATCGTCAACCTCATAGTCGGGACCATAATATTTCGTCATAATTTCTCCCCATATCTGGTTAAGGCTATCGACGGAGAGGGCATCGCCATTTTCCACGCGGGCATGAATTTGTTTTTCAAAGTCGGCAAACATCACCTGGACGAAGAAGGTGCCGCGGATATTCTCAGCCAACTGGTTCAAGAAATAGAGCTTCTCGGCATCATTCTTGGCGTTTTTCTGCATATATTGTAGAACCAGCATCTCGTTGGTTGTCGAGGCAATTTCGGCGGTGAAGATGGGCGTATTGCTGTAAATGTACGATTGGTTCTTATTCGTATAATAAGAATTTAAAGAATGTCCCATTTCATGTGCCAGAGTCATCACCCCATCTGAGAAATCAGAGGTGTAATTCATCAAAATATAAGGTTGGGTATCATAGCTACCCCAAGAATAACCGCCGGATGTTTTTCCTTTGCGTTCATATACATCAACCCAACGGCTGTTGAGACCTTTATCCAATTGATCTGTATAGTCCTTGCCAAGCGGGGCTAATGCCTTGTCTAAAAGCTGCTGGGTGTCGTCAAAGGGAACTTCAACCGTATAGGATTCAATGAGAGGATTGAACATGTCATAACCATGAATCTTATCCACGCCAAGAACCTGTTTACGTAAGGCGACATATTGGTGTAATATCTTCAGGTTCTTATCGGTGGCTTTGATAAGGTTATCATAAACGTCTGTAGGAATAAAATTGGCGCCCAAAGAGGCTTCAGCGGAAGATTTATACTTGCTTGTTTTGGCATAGAACCAATCCGAGCGAACCTGGGTGTCCAGGGTGGCGGCAAGCCCAAATTTGTACTTATCGTAAGCGCCGAGAATTCCCTCAAAACTGCGCTTGCGAAAATCACGGTCTGGATCGCTGAGAACAAGTCCATAAACGGCCTCGGATAGCTCAACTTCTTCTCCTTTGCTGTTCTTGATCTTCGGGAATTGCATATCGGCTTCGCGTATCTTGGAAGAGATTTTTCCTGGAGCGGCTCCCATTTCTCCTGTGGCTGCCAGGAGCTCTTCTTGTTCCTTGGGAAGGGTATGCTCTTTTTGTTTGAGAGTGGCTTCCAATAGATGTTTATACTTCTCAAAATCCTTATCGGCTAAATAGGATTTAATAGTATTGTCGGGAAGATTGACCAATTCTGGGCTGATGAAAGCACGGGCACTGCCCAATTTAGTCAGGAGTGAGTCTGCCCGGGATGCACGTTCGGATTCTTTTGAATCTTCTTGGTTATCGTCGCTTTTCATCCACGCGTAGACGTATAACTTATCCATAGTACGCTGGGTTTTTTCGTCTGTCTCGAATAGTTTCAGTAAAT
>JBAXBF010000078.1:0-11848 GCA_037142095.1 Chloroflexota bacterium | reverse complement strand
TACTTTATGCCCAGGATTTCATAAACCGCGACGGGATGGCTCTTGCCTTTGGCATACACCGGTTTAACTTCGCGTACCTCAATCCGATCTTTTACAAAAGGATAGGCTACCGCGCTGATTAAAATCTGTCCCTCGCTTGAATTTTCTTGAATGCGTTTGGCTGTATTGACGCTGTCCCCAATGGCGGTATAGTCGATCCGCTTCTCTGTGCCTACCAATCCCAACACGGCTTCTCCGAAATGGATTCCGACCCCAAAAGAGAGATGGGATTCAATCGGAAGGCTGTTCTGAATTTTCTGTACTCCATCGCGGATGCCAATCGCCGCCTTCACTGCCCGCCAGGTATGGTCAGGCTGGTGGATGGGGGCATTAAACCATGCCATAACCGCATCACCCAAGAACTTATCAATCGTACCTTCCTGGTCAAGAATGGCTTCAGCCGCGGCTGCCAGATATTGGTTTAATATGGAAACCAATTGCTCTGGTTTCATCGTCTCACTGAATTGAGTGAAGCCGCGAATGTCTGCAAAAAGGGTAGTGATCTCAGCCCGCCGCCCACCGAGCTGCAGTTGGTTCGGATCGAGCTGGGAAATGACCGCCGGAGAAACCATTTTTTCAAAGAGCTGGCGTTGCGCTTCGAGGCGTTTCTTTTCGGTCAGGTCATCCAGGACGATCGCAACACCTTGGGTAACTTCGGCTGCGTTTTTCAAAGGAGAGAGACTTAAATTCCAGATTCCCTGCCCACGCCCAGGCATGGTGGATTTAAGTTCCAATCCTACGATAGAACGATCTTCATAGCACACTTGATGGATATAGCTGGATAAATCAACGGAAATGGGTGGTAGAATTTGCTGGAAAGGTTTTCCAATCACTTGATGAGCGCTTTGTTCCAACAGGATTTCAGCAGCCCGGTTACAAAGCGTGATTTTTTCCTGAATGTCAGTGGTGATGACCCCGCTGGCGATGGAGGCGAAGATATTATCCATCAGATTCTTGAGCTCAGTTACCTCAGCCAGGGTATGGCGCACTGATTCGAACAGACGCGCATTTTCGAGAGCGACTGCGGCTTGGTTCGCAAAACCGGTGAGCAAATCACGCTCGATTTCGGTGAAGATGCCGGATTTGATACGGTTATCGGCGTAAATGACTCCCGTGAGTTCCCCTTTAACTTTCAAAGGGACGCATAGAATCGAACGTAAACTGTAGGCAATAATGCTTTCTTGTCCGCCGAAACGCGGGTCTTGTTGGGCATTGGTGGTAAGAATAGATTGACCTTCGTTGATCACCCGGTTTATGATTGTGCTGCTTATCTCGAATTCAGAGGCGCCAATGGTTTCTTGTTCCCAATTGCGGGCGATATGGATGGCAAGTTCTCCATCGATTCCGCGCAGCATCAAAAAACCACGTTCAGCGCCGGTAATTTTGATGATTGTATCCATCACGATCCGCAGCACTTCATCGGTCTCCAAGGATGAATTAACGATGGCACCGATATCGGCTAATGCCTTAAGGTTATCTCGCTCACTTTCTATCCGTCCAACCTGTTGGCTGAGCGTGTATAAATTGTTCCCTAATTGCGTTAAAATATCGAGGATGGATGGATCAATGGCACTCCGGTTTTTCTGCAAGGTGAGCTGGATATGTTGCACGACCCGCGTAACCTCTTTGATCCATTTTTCAAGCTTGTTTTCAGAAATTGTATAGGACATAGGACAACTTTGAAATTTATCAGATAATTAAGATGGTGAAACAGCTTACAGACAATTTCATTTTACCTCTTAATTAGATTTTTAGTTGCATCTTTTTTGTAAAGAAAGTTTACAAGATTTGCCTTATTGTGGTAGAATGACACTCGTTGCCTGCCTTGCTAGTGAGGTATTTTATATTGCTTCTGGTAGGAAGCTATCCATAATCGACAAAGTGAGGATTCTTTATGGACGGTTGGATATATCTTGGTATCTTCTTTCTTATCGTAGGAATTTTTCCAGGCGCGCCGATTTTAATTGCTTATTTTTTATCTCCGCGTAAGCCGAATAAATTAAAAAGCCAGATTTACGAATGTGGTGTTGAAACAGTTGGCGAGACGCATGTAAAATTCAAAGCCCAATACTACAACTACGCACTCGCATTTCTTGTGTTTGATGTCGAAGTTGTTTTTCTTTTCCCATGGGCAGTAGCCTATAATCAACTTACCTTTTTTGGAGTATTGGAAGGGGTCTTATTCCTGCTTATTCTCTTTGCGGCATTGTTAAATGTATGGCGCAAAGGCGCGTTGGAATGGGTATAACCGTTGATCTCCGGTCTTTCTTCTTATAAACTAAGGATGCCATTAAGGAGCGTGGAATGTTATTTATAAGCGATCCGGTTATGTTTATAGCCAATTGGTTGCAAAGTTTCCTTTTAGGATGGGGCTTACCTAAAGAACTTGTTGTTGCCATTCTTTCTTTTATCGGTTCATCGATGATTGCGGTCGTAATGTTGTGTCTTGTGGTTGCCCTCATCATCATGGAAAGGAAATTAGGCGGGCGTTTCCAAGGTCGGTTTGGTCCTAATCGTGTGGGACCGTATGGGTTACTGCAAACGATTCCGGACATGATTAAAATCTTCACTAAAGAATATATTACTCCCCAGGGTGCGGATATCATTATTTATAACCTTGCACCGATCTTGATAACTTCAGCAGTTTTGCTTATCTGGGCTGTCGTACCCTATACGTCCTCTGTCGTTGGCGCAGATGTGAATGTAGGGGTTCTCTATTTAATTGCCGTCGGTTCTTTCGGAACCCTGGCGATTTTGATGGCGGGCTGGTCTTCCAATAATAAATATGCCTTAATGGGAGCCTTCCGTACCGTTGCGCAGATGATCTCTTACGAAGTGCCGATGGTTCTCGTCCTATTGATACCGGTGATCTTTACGGGCTCGATGGGAATCAACGATATTGTCAAAGCACAGACGGTCTGGTTTATTCTCCTCTCCCCCCTTTCGGCATTGATCTTTTTCATCGCTGCGCAGGCAGAAGTAGCTCGGGCGCCATTTGATTTGCTGGAAGCCGAATCGGAAATCGTCGCTGGTTTTCATATCGAATATTCAGGGCTGAAATTTGGCTTCTTTTATGTGGCAGAATTTCTCCATTCATTTACCATGTCTGCCCTGGTCGCGACGCTTTTCTTGGGTGGCTGGCAAGGACCCTGGGTCGAAGCCTTCCCTGTTTTGGGTTTCTTCTACTTTTCCATCAAGGCTTTTATCGTGTATTTCCTGGTTTTATGGGTACGCTTCTCATTACCTCGCGTGCGTATTGATCAGATGATGGATTTTTGCTGGAAAGCGTTGATACCGGTCTCTTTGACCCTTGTCATGGTTACTGCAATCGTCCAGAAATTATTGGTTGGAGCAGGGGCAGCGCTGCCCATCCAGGTCGCTGTACATCTAATGGTGAATATTGCCATAACCTGGATTACTGTTCAGATTATGTTGGCAAAACAAGCTCGAAAACCGCGCCGTAAACCGGTGGCAGATATTCGACCTGTAGCGGTTGGATCACCTTCAACCCCATCTACAAAATCTGTATGATGGGTTGTCGTTAGCGTTAGGAGTGAGTGCATGACGCCTGAAATGATAATTTTTATTCTTATCGCACTGGTAACCCTGGGTACTGCTATACTGGTTGTTACCACGCGCAATATTCTCCATGCAGCCCTGTGGCTTATCGCAACATTAGTAGGGGTTGCATGCTTCTATGTATTACTGAATGCTCCTTTCTTTGCAATGGCGCAGGTCATTATTTATGTAGGGGCAATTGCCATCTTGTTCATTTTCGCCATCATGTTGGTAAGAGTGATTACGCCCTCCGGAGTCAAAGTGTTTAATGAAGACTGGTTGATGGGGTTAATTCTTGCCTGCGTATTTTTTGGAGGCATGATCTGGATGCTGACTCGTTGGACGGGGTTTGATACAATACCATCGGTTGCAGTCAGCCAGGTGGATAAAATTAACCCGGTTAAATTGTTGGGGATAGCCCTGGTATCTCCCAATGGATATCTGATCCCCTTTGAAGTGGCTTCGGTATTGCTTGTCGCTGCAATGATCGGTGCCATTTATATTGCCTGGGGAAAGTCTTTGAGGAATAAATAGGAGCACGAATGGTCCCATTATCCTGGTATCTGATCTTTTCAGCAGCCTTATTTGCGATTGGGTTGTTTGGCGTTCTTGCTCGCAGGAACGTGATAGTGATGTTGATGAGTATTGAGCTGATGCTCAATGCGGTAGTCGTAAACCTCATCGCTTTTTGGCGTTATGGGGATACGATGAAAATGGATGGTCTGGCTTTTGCGTTGATCGTATTTGCAGTGGCGGCTGCTGAAGCAGCAGTTGGCTTGGCGATTATTATTTCTGTTTATCGCCGCCGCAAGACGGTCTTAGCAGATGAAATTAATTTATTAAAGTGGTAGAAGGGTTTGGGGCTGAACTCAAGGAGGACACATGACAATTGAGACATTAATCTGGCTCATCCCTGTCCCGCCTTTATTGGCATTTTTCCTGATTTGGTTATTTACGAATCGGAACAAGGCATTGAGCCATAGCGTTGCTGTCGGGGCTGCTCTGCTTTCGTTCATTGGAAGCATGGCGGTTTTTTGGCAGGCTGTTAACCATCATGAACTGGGCAAAGAACCTTTTCAATCTGCGGTTAACTGGTTGCCGGTAGCTGATGGTTGGTTCCGCGTGGGGGTATTGGTTGATCCTCTCTCTGCGGTTACGCTTTTCTTTGTTGCCTGGACAGTATTGATGATTTTCATCTATAGTATCGGCTACCATAACTTCGGGCAGCCGAAAGGAGAGCATGACCAACCAGGCTTGCCTCCTCATGGTGCGAAGATTGCAGATTCTCACGGGCACCTGCATACGGTTCCTTCTGTTGAACCGATGTATTCGCGCTTTTTTGCCTTCATCGCATTATTTGCCTTTGGGATGTATTTATTGGTGGTCTCCGATAACCTCTTGACGATGTTCATGGGGTGGGAAGTGATGGGTCTATGTTCATATTTGCTAATTGGCTTCTGGTATGCAAAACCATCTGCCCGCGCGGCTGCCATCAAAGCCTTCATGACCACCCGGGTTGGCGATGTCTTCATGCTTCTCGGAATTGTCTATCTGTATTCGGCTACGGGAACGCTTAATTTCCGGGCTATACTGTACAACCAGGATGTGCTCAATCAGTTAGCAGGGGCATCTTCTGGTTTCCTGGGTCTTTCTGTGGCTGGTGCGATCAGCTTATTGCTCTTCGTTGGAACGGTAGGAAAATCTGCCCAGTTCCCGTTACATGTCTGGCTCCCGGATGCAATGGAAGGTCCCACCCCTGTTTCGGCGATGATCCATGCAGCCACGATGGTCTCTGCTGGCGTTTATGCGATGATTCGCATGTTCCCGTTGCATACTGCCGGATGGGAAGGGCACGGTTTGACTGCTTCGATGTCGGTAATTGCTTTCATTGGCGTTTTTACGGCATTATTTGCTTCGATTATCGCAGTATCGCAAAATGACATCAAGCGTGTTCTTGCTTATTCTACCATAGCCCAATTAGGATATATGGTAGCAGCATTAGGAATGGGTGCTTACGTGGCGGCTGCTTTTCATCTGGTCACCCATGCTTTCTTTAAAGCATTATTGTTCCTGGGTTCAGGTTCTGTGATTCACGGGATGGAACACGGGGTCATGCACACGGAAGAGCATATTGATCCGCAGGATATGTTCAATATGGGCGGATTAAAAGATAAAATGCCGTTCACTTTTTGGACTTTCCTGATCGGTGGTCTATCCCTCTCTGGCTTTGTTGTTGTTACCGCTGGTTTCTGGTCAAAAGATGAAATATTAGCACGGGCTTGGGGAGGTGAACATCTCGTTATCTTCTCGGTATTGGTCCTGTCTGCATTATTAACTGCTTTCTATACAATGCGCCAGATTTCGCTTACCTTTTTGGGAAAGCCGCGGACAACCGCCGCTGCCCATGCTCAGGAGACACCCTGGACGATGACGATGCCGCTGGTTGTCCTGGCATTCTTTAGCGTAACTGCGGGATGGTCAGGGATTTCTCCCCATTTTCCGTTATTGGGTGGTATTCTTCCCAATTGGTTCCATGAATTTATTCGGGAAACATTGATGAAGTTACCAGAACCGATGGAGACTTCTTATATTCCCCTGATAGCCTCAATTGTAGTGAGTCTGGGTGGTTTGTCCTTGGGATGGTTGGTGTATCATAATCATCCAGCCGGAGCGCCAGATCCATTGAAAACCTCGTTGGGTGTATTTTACCGCTGGATGCAGAACAAGTTTTACTTCGATGAAGTCTACCAGTTTCTTTTTGTGCGCCCATCCTTTTGGTTCTCCGAGACTTTTGTTTTCAAGTGGATTGATCGCACCGTGATCGATGGTTTTCTGCATTCCTTTGCCATTGCATCGGACTTTATAGGACGATTCCTACGAACTCGCTTTGATCTGCCGGTTATTAATGGATTTGGAGATCTGGTCGGTGAATCTTCGAAGAAATTTGGTAAGTCTATGAGAGTCATACAGACAGGTCAAGTACAGCAATATATGGTTGCGGCTTTGATCTTTGTCTTTGGTACATTGATTTTCTATCTTTATTCTTTGCCTTAGGTTGATCTGGAGCAAATGATGATTGATCTTCTCACGTTAATTTTATTTATTCCATCGCTTGGGGCGCTGTTGTTGCTGTTTTTGCCCCGCGAACAAGAGAAACTGATCAAATGGTCAGCCTTCGTCATAAGTCTGGTACCTTTAGGATTATCCATTTATCTATGGACGGTCTTTGACGCGACGAAGAATGGCTTTCAGTTTGAAACGACATATGTATGGTATGCCGCCATCCATTCAAGTTATCATGTAGGCATTGACGGTTTATCCCTCACTATGGTAATGCTTACGACTCTCTTGATGCCGTTAGCGATTCTGGCATCTTTCTCCATAAAAGATCGGATCAAGTCTTATATGATTCTGTTCTTTTTCCTGGAGACTGGTTTGTTAGGTGTTTTCCTGTCGCTAGACTTATTAGTGTTCTTTGTCTTCTATGAAATTGGACTTGTTCCGATGTTCTTCATCATTAATCAATGGGGGAGCGAACACGGAGAACGGGAAATATGGGGCGGACGTAAAATGTCAGCCAGAGCATACGCCTCGATCAAGTTCATGATCTATACAATGGCAGCTTCGCTTGGTCTTCTTCTGGCAATTCAGTTGATTGGGGTCAGCGCTGGTACATATGATTTGAAAGAGTTATTCAAAGTCTGGCCCACCCTGCAAACTTTTAACCACATCACATTGGCATGGCAGCCTGACACGATCAAAGCAGTTGCATTTTGGGCTTTTGTTATCGCCTTTGCGCTGAAGGTGCCTGTTTGGCCCTTCCATACCTGGCTGCCGGATGCCCATACGGAAGCACCGGTTGCAGGTTCGATGATTCTGGCTGGTGTCTTACTGAAATTGGGTGCTTATGGCTTTTTACGCTTGGTGCTGCCCCTTTTCCCGGCACAGTCAGCGCATTACGCAGGCTGGCTTGGGTTGATGGCTATTTTGGCGATTATTTTGGGCGCATTTGCTGCCTATGGTCAGAATGATTTTAAGCGGCTTGTGGCTTATTCTTCTGTAAACCATATGGGGTTTGTTGTGCTTGGGATTGCCGCAGCAGCCGCGGCAATCGGGACAGAAAATGCTACCATCGCATTAAATGGGGCTGTATTCCAAATGTTCAATCACGGTTTATCCGCGGCTGGTATGTTCTTCCTGGTTGGCGTAATCTATGAGCGTACTCATACCCGCAATCTGGATGAATATGGTGGATTATTCCCATTAATGCCGGTTTACGGTGGTATCCTCATCTTTACGGCGATGGGGTCTTTAGGACTGCCTGGCTTGAGCGGCTTTATCTCAGAATTTTTGGTTGTACGGGGTTCCTGGCCAATTTTTACCCTCTACACAGCTTTGGCGATGATCGGCTTATTATTCACCGGAGCGTATGTGTTAAAGGGTATTAAGCAGGTTTTACACGGTCCGTTGAACGAGAAGTGGTCTGGACATATTAGCGAGATCAACGTGCGTGAGATCATTGTCATAACCCCGCTGATGATCCTGATGTTATGGCTTGGTTTGTGGCCATCCAGTGTGTTGGAAGTGATCAACCGGGCAGTAACGATGTTATTTTAGTTGAACGCTTCTTCGAGGTGAATGATGCAATTTCCGATTATTAGTTTCATAGTGTTTACCCCGGCAGCGGCAGCCGCTATTATTTTTATGCTGCCCGGGGAGCGTAAAACTGAAATTCGCGTTACAGCATTGGCAGCGGCAGCCTTTGCGTTAATACTCTCTCTTTGGTTATATTTTTCGTATAATATAGCTTCGGGAGGTTATCAATTCAAGGAACAGTACAATTGGCTTCCCAGTATGGGAATATCCTATTTTGTGGGAATCGATGGCTTGAGTGCTCCCTTGGTCTTATTGACGGGGATTGTTATGCTCACCGGGGTATTAATTTCTTGGAAGCTTGATGATCGTCCCCGCGAATTCTTTGCCTTTTTATTTATCTTGGCGACCGGTGTGTTCGGGGTCTTTGTCTCGCTTGACCTTTTCATGTTATTCTTCTTTTATGAAATTGCTGTTTTCCCTATGTACTTGCTCATTGGTATTTGGGGTTCGAAAGAGACGCGCGAATATGCCGCCATGAAGTTGACCTTGTATTTATTCATCGGGTCAGTGGTTTCACTGGTTGGTGCCCTGGCGATGTACTTCCAGGCTGATGCTACCCTGGGGAAATTAACTTTCAACATGTTGGAACTGGAAAAAGCCGGTTTCTCGGTTTCTTTCCAGCAATTGTGGTTCCCCTTTGTCTTTATGGGATTTGCAGTCCTGGGCGGTATCTTCCCGTTTCATAATTGGAGCCCGGATGGTCATGTGGCAGCACCGACCGCCGTTTCCATGTTCCATGCGGGTGTGTTGATGAAGCTGGGCGCTTTTGCCGCTTTGCGGGTTGGTGTGATGTTATTACCTGAAGGCGCCAAGGCTCATATGTGGTGGATTATATTATTGGCACTCGTCAATGTTGTTTACGGTGCATTTATTGCTTCTGTGCAGAAAGATTTCAAATATGTCATTGGCTTTTCCTCTGTATCCCATATGGGATTGGTCATGTTAGGATTTGCGACCTTGAACAAAGATGGCATGATGGGGGCTGGATTACAAATGTTCTCGCATGGCGTTATGACGGCTCTCTTCTTCGCCGTCGTGGGTATGGTTTATGATCAAGCGCATACACGTGAGATTCCAAAACTAGGAGGCTTTGCTCAAAAAATGCCCTGGGCGATGGTATGTTTCGTAATAGCCGGTTTGGTATCTATGGGTATGCCAGGTTTTTCTGGTTTTATAGCCGAATTTCCAATATTTATGGGGGCGTGGCAGGCATCTTCTTGGATAGCCATTATAGCAGCGGTCTCAATTGTGGTAACGGCATCGTATATTATCCGAGTCATAAGAAATGTGTTTTTTGGGACGATGCCAGCGGAAATGGCTTCTCATATTCATGATATATCAACATTGGATAAAGTAGCCTTGGTTTCTCTTTCTATCTTCTTGGTCGGAATTGGAATTTATCCATCTCTTATGGTTCCGATGGTTGAATCGGGCGTTCAAAACATCTTGCGCCTGTTAGGAGGTGCATAAGTGTCTGCAGAACTATTAGATTCATTGCAAGCGATTTTCCCTGAGATAATGGTTTTGATCCTCATCGGATTAGTCCTGTTGTTTGATGCGCTCTGGACTGAGGAACAACGCCGTAATCTTGGTTGGCTCACCTTCGGGGGAATCTTACTTATTATGGCTGCTACTCTGGCTGTTGTTCATCCAACGCAGCAAGGGACATTGTACTGGGGTAGAATGGTCAGCTTGGATTGGACAGGTTTGTTGTTTAAAATGCTGATCCTATTCGGAGCTGCTATAACGGTATTATTAGGGATGGATGTGGAGAATCTGGGAAAGAAGGGGGAATTTTACACCCTCATGTTGGTATCTGTCATTGGCATGATGTTGATGGCGAGTGCCTATGATCTGGTGATGCTTTTCCTGGCGATAGAAACAACATCGATCCCGTTATACATCCTGGCAGGTTTTATGCATGGAGATGATAAATCAACCGAATCTGGATTTAAATATCTCTTTTTTGGTGCGTTGACATCTGCAATTATGCTTTATGGCTTCAGTATTTTGTTTGGCATTGTCGGGAGTACAAATCTCTATGATTTGTCGATGGCGATGCAATTCAAAAATATGTCACCTGCGCTATTGTTAGGAACATTTTTGTTGATTTTGGTTGGTTTCTCATTCAAAATTTCTGTTGTACCTTTGCATTTTTGGGCACCAGATGTATATGAGGGCGCTCCAACGCCGGTGGCTGGATATCTATCGACAGCATCAAAAGCAGCCGGGTTCGCCGTTCTTATGCGTGTCGTTTATACTCTGTATTCACAGGTCGGTTTTAATTGGGCTCTCCTCATTTCTGTGATTGCTGTTTTCAGTATGACTTTGGGCAACTTCTTAGCATTGACACAGAAAAATATTAAACGACTTCTGGCTTATTCATCTATTGCCCACGCCGGATATATTTTGATCGGCTTTGTGGCTGTTTCTCAATTGGGCATCACGAGTATAGTGTTTTACTTGGGAGCGTATTTGCTGACCAATCTAGCTGCCTTTGGTGCAGTGACAATATTTAGCCGGATTGTGGGTTCTGATGAAATTAGTGCGTATGCTGGTCTGAGCAGGCGTGCGCCTGTCTTAGCATTTGCGATGCTGGTATCATTCCTCTCTCTGGCTGGTATGCCTCCTTTGGGTGGATTCGTGGCAAAGATATGGGTATTTGCCGCTGCTCTGAAAGAGGGTATATTATGGCTGGTTGTGATCGGTGTGTTAAATTCTATCGTCGGATTATATTACTACCTGCGGGTATTAAATGTGATTTACCATCATCGTTCCGATACAGAAAATCAACCACTCCCGATCTCTACCCCAAATGCAATCGCTTTGATCGTTCTTTCTATCGGAATTGTCTTGGTGGGTGTCTTCTTTGCACCTTTCTTTAATTGGAGTGTATTGGCTGCATCAGGTTGGTTTTAAGTGTCGTTGACGCAACGGCAGCCCTATGATACAATTTTCATAGTATGAATCAGGATAACGGTGAATCAAATAAACCTAACCTGGCATTGGTTAATCTTGCTCTAACTGTCAGTGGACAGATTGGATGCATGACACTGGTCGTTTTGATCGCCGCCGCCTTTTTAGGGCGCTGGCTGGATGCTCAATTTTCGACTAAAGGTTCATTTACGTTATGGTTAATTATTGGCAGTTTGCCGGTTACATTATTGTTGATGTATTTTATGATTCGTTCCACAGTTAAACAAGTTTCATCGGGAACGAAAACACCGCAAATGCCAAATGAAAATACTGGTGACAGTAAGGAGGATATAAATCGTGGAACAAAAGCCTCGTGAATGGCGTTGGGGTAAATTCCGCTGGATATTGTTAGCAATTATCATATTGCAAATCATACTTAGCGGTCTGTATCCCCCTCTGATGCCGAATATTCAAGTTAAAGCCGAACCTTTACCTTTCTTAACGTTTGGTGGGTTTGTGGTAACAAATACGTTGGTGGCAACGTTGCTTGGGGATATTATCCTTATCTTGCTTGCTTTGGCGGTTCGTCGCGTCTATACAAAAGAAAGTGTGATTCCAAAAGGCATTACAGGTGTTATTGAGACTTTGATAGAGCTGATCTATAATCAAACAGAATCAA
>JBAXBF010000077.1:0-11866 GCA_037142095.1 Chloroflexota bacterium | reverse complement strand
GGTATGCTAGGATTTTTATTTCCATAGGTCGTGTCACCAACGACAGGACATCCGAGAAATGCCATGTGCACCCGAACCTGATGGGTTCTTCCAGTGATAGGATGAACTTCGATCAACGTAAATCGTGAAAAATTTTGCAGAACGCGATAAGTACTTGTTGCTGTACGTCCTTTTTCTTCAGATACAACAGCCATTCGTTGGCGGTCTTTACTGTCTCGTCCAATTGCTGCTTCAATTCTTCCTGTGGGAGTAGGAGGATGCCCTTCCACCAGTGTAATATAATACTTCTCAACTTCACGATTACGGAATTGATCTTGGAGAAAGTGATGGGTTTTATCATTTTTAGCGACAAGAATAACGCCGGAAGTATCCTTATCCAGCCTGTGAACAATTCCGGGTCTTATCTCTCCACCGATTCCTTCCATTTCTGGTGCATGCGAAAGGGCTGCATGAGCTAGTGTTCCAGAATAGTGTCCAGCACTTGGATGTACTACCATTCCAGCAGATTTATTAATGACGAGGACATTTTCGTTCTCAAAAATAATATCTAATGAGATCGTTTCTGGCTTTAATGTGGAAACCTCTGAAGCCGGTACGTAGATAGAGACATGGTCTCCATCTTCGAGCACCATCCCTGATTTACTAGCTGGGATGTTGTTTACAGATACAAAACCAAGTTTAATGATAGATTGTAGCCGTGAACGGGAATATTCTGGTAAACAATGTGTAAGGAAATGATCTAAACGCTGTGTAGTCTTTTCTTGATAAATAAAGTTCTGTCGTTCTTCATCCATTCATTTTTACTCCAACATCGCTTTGGATGTGTTTTCGCTAGCCGAATTTACATTTTCACTAATTGCTTTGTTTGCAACTTGTCCTGCATTCTCAATAGCTATATCCTGGTTTGATCCTTTACTACCTTCTTGATCTTCTTCTTCACTTTTATCTCTTTCTTTGAGCCACATTCCTAAGATTAGTACTGCAACGCCGAGACTGATGCTCGCATCTGCTATATTGAAGACAGGAAATGAACCCACCGCTATAAAGTCAGTCACATGACCGATAGTCACTCGATCAATAAGATTACCGATAGCTCCACCCAATTGCATTCCCAAAGCAAGGCGAAGATGCCAATCCTCTTTAGAAATTTTAGGGAAGTAATAGATAATCAACACGGAGACAATAATTGCTAATACAGTAAAGACAATACTGAAATCCTGGAACATACCGAAAGCAGCACCGGTGTTATACCAGTGAACGATATAGAAGTATGGATATAACCAATCAAATCCAAACGGGATCACCATTTGGGAAAATTCTAAATTTTGACGGACAATTGTTTTTGTGATCTGGTCTAATAAAACGATCGTTATGGCAATGGTGAATAAAAAGATATAATCGCGAACTTGTTTTTTCAAGACAACCTCCATAGGATATTTAATTACACCTTGATTTTACCTCATTCTGATTGGTTTGTACTATAATTCTTCTTATGGAGACAATTATTTTACATACCAATCTACAAGGAATCCTCTCTCATGATGATTTGCAACAAGTAGAGCAATTAGTTACCCTTGGTAGCGTGATTTCTTTTCCTACCGATACGGTCTATGGACTTGGGGTTAATCTGAGTAATGATGATTTTATTAAACAGCTATATTCCATTAAGGAACGTGATCATCTGAAATCAATTCCTGTTTTGGTTGCTGACAAGAAACAAGTTGAATTAGTGGCATATAACCTAAATTCTGTTGCACTACGGATTATGGATGCCTTTTGGCCAGGTGCTATAACCCTTATTTTGCCGAAGAATCCCAATCTACCTAGTTCGATTTCTACTACGAAATATATTGGGGTACGTATGCCCGATCATCCTCTTGCTTTGCAAGTCCTTCATACAACGGGACCCTTGGCGGTAACTTCGGCGAATCTGTCTAATCACGGAGATGCCTGTAGTGCGGATGAAGTATTACATCAGATTGGGGGAAGATTTTCTCTCTTGATTGATGGTGGAAAAACCCCAGGTACAGTATCATCTACTGTTGTGGATTGCACAAATTCTGATGTCCATATTTTAAGACAGGGTCCGATAACGATTCAACAAATCAATGACGCATTAACCGGATAATCGAGAAAAATATCCAAATCTTCATATTCTCTTTCGGCTCGAACCCGATTATACTTAAACTATGGATTTGTTCGACCATGCTTTGAATCAAGAATTAACGCATAATGCACCTTTAGCTGACCGTATGCGTCCACATACATTGGATGAGTATATTGGGCAAGAGCACATCCTTGGAATTGGATGCCTTCTTCGCCGTGCTATTCAATCTGATCGCTTGTTTGCATCCATTCTTCTTTGGGGTCCACCAGGCACGGGTAAAACAACCCTAGCACGTGTTATCGCTAACCATACCCGTTCACATTTTGAAACTTTATCGGCTGTTTTAGCTGGTAAAGCTGATCTCACCAAAGTTATCCAGGAAGCACAAGACAGACGCAAACTTTATGGTATGCGGACAATCTTGTTTGTGGATGAAGTTCATAGATGGAACAAAGCCCAACAGGATGGATTATTACCTTTTGTAGAAAATGGAATCATAACACTTATCGGAGCAACTACTGAAAACCCTTATTTTGAAGTAATCGGTGCGTTGGTATCGAGGTCACGCGTCTTCCAGCTTCGCCCCCTAAGCGAAGACCATATACGTACTATTCTTATCCATACTCTGCAGGATACAGAACGCGGATATGGAAGAAGAAAAATTCAGGTTGATGGTGATGCTCTCAACCATTTGATTCGGATAGCCGGTGGTGATGCGCGTAATGCGCTAAATGCGTTGGAATTGGCAGTAGAAAGTACTTCGGTAAATGAATTGGGCATCATTCATATCCCATTAGAAACTGCTCAGGAATCGATCCAACGTCGGGCAGTCTTGTACGACAAAGATGGTGATGCTCATTATGATACGATTTCGGCATTTATTAAGTCGGTGCGTGGTTCTGATCCAGACGCAGCTCTTTATTGGTTAGCAAAAATGCTTTATGCCGGTGAAAATCCACGCTTTATTCTGCGTCGTTTATTAATCCTGGCTGGTGAGGATATTGGTTTAGCTGATCCTTTAGGATTGATGATTGTCAATGCTGCCGCACAGGCATTTGATTATATCGGCTTGCCAGAAGGCGTTTATCCTATTGTTGAAGCAACCTTATATCTTGCGACTGCGCCAAAATCAAATACAACTACAGGTTATTTCAAAGCATATAAAATAATTGAAGAACAAGGGATTACAGGTGTTCCCAGTCACTTACAGGATAGCAGCCGGGATGCTGGCGCATTAGGGCATGGGAAAGACTACCAATATCCCCATGAACATCCAGAGCATTTTTTACCACAGCAATATTTGCCTAGGCAATTATTAGGTACGTATTTTTATCAGCCTTCAACTCAAGGATATGAGAGTGAGGTAAAGACACGTCTTGATCATTGGCGTGAAGCACAACGCAAAGCGTTGGGGATAGAAGATATTCATAACCTACCTGATTTATCCCAAGCCATGATCGATCGCATAAAATCGAATCACCGTACATCCGGTAAGTTGGAGTGAGGAAATATGCCGTTATTAATGTTTATTCGCCATGGAGAAAACGATTACGTCAAAGAGCAAAAACTTGCAGGACGTTTACCTGGGGTTCATTTAAACGAAGCCGGGCGTAAACAAGCAAGCTTATTGGCACAAGCATTGGCGGATTTTAAGGTTAAAGCGATCTATTCAAGTCCATTGGATAGGGCGATTGAGACCGCCCAACCCATCTCTTCAATTCTGAATCTGCCAATTAATATTAGCGATGATCTGATCGAAGTTGATTTTGGAGACTGGACGGGTCAAGGATTGAAACAACTCCGGAAAGATGCTCTCTGGAAGATGGTTCAGCAATTTCCTTCCCTGATGCGTTTTCCAAATGGAGAATCGTTTGTTGAGGCTCAATTCCGAGTATGTTCTTTGGTTGAAAAGAAATGTAAAGAATATAAACCGAAAGATATCATCTTATGCATCTCACATAGTGATGTAATCAAACTTGCAGTAGTTTATTATATTGGTTTGGGATTAGATTATTTTCAACGCATTCAAATTTCCCCATCTTCAATTACAACCTTGAGCATTCAAAAAAGTGGCAGTATACTTGTAAACTTAAATCATTTATCACATGAATTATCTAGGGATTGATATACTTTTAACGGAGGCTTTTTATGTCTCGATTGGAAATTGATCTAAAACCGGTTGTACATATTACGACAGATGCAATCGGTTCTCCTGGTAAACGGGTTTTTTATATTCAAGGAAGAGATGACAAACGTATTGTGACGTTGATTGTGGAGAAAACCCAGATACAAGCTCTGGCATCTGGTGTGGAAGAAATTTTGGGAGAAATTGCAAGTAAATTTCCACATTTATTCGAAGCCAATACAGAAGACGACGTAGAGAAAGATATGCATATTATTCCTCCTGTAGACCCTCTTTTTCGCGTAGGTGAGTTGCACATAGGTTATCATGTCGAAAGCGATCTGGCGGTTCTGATCGCAAACGAGATAACCAATGAGGAAAAAGATTCTGAGGAATCCATTACCGTAAGATTCTGGTGTACTCGCTCACAGCTTCGAGCAATGTCTCGATGGGGTTTGAATGTTGCTGCACGCGGTCGGACGACTTGTCCATTCTGCAATGAACTAATTAGTCCAAGCGAGGCACACATTTGTCCAAAGAAAAATGGTAAATTTCATTCATAAATGGATTGTGAGGTTAGATAATTAATGAAAACATATTCTACTATCGGTGTTCAAATTCCACAGATTCTACTGCCTCAGCCAGGCATAGATTTACAAAAATGGTCTGTTATAGCTGTAGATCAATTTACATCTCAACCTGAGTATTGGGAAGATGTCCAAAAATTGGTCGGTGATGCATATTCAACATTTAATCTTGTTCTGCCTGAAATTTACCTTGAAGAATACATTGTTGACACATTAATAATAAAGATTCAACAAAATATGAAAGAATATTTAGCACGGAACGTCTTTCTTTCTAATGAACATCTAATATATATCGAACGCTGCGTTGATGGTAAGACGCGTAAAGGTTTAATGATGGCGCTTGATTTGGAAAATTATGATTATCATGCTGGCTCTCATACACTTATTCGTGCTACAGAGTCTACAATAGTTGAACGGATTCCCCCCCGTCTGAAAATTCGCGAGGGTGCTGCTTTGGAAATACCTCATATTCTAATTTTGATTGATGACCCAGAATTTACAGTTATTGAGCCAATAGCTAAACAGAAGCATAATATTAATAAATTATATGATTTTGATCTTATGATGGGTAGTGGGCATTTATCTGGCTATGCAGTGGATATACCACAGCTAGAAATACAAATTATAGCTGCTTTGGAGAAATTAAAAACTTCAAGCAGTGAATCTGGAAAACAAGATTTTATCGAAGGTACCGATGAACTTTTGTTTGCTGTAGGGGATGGTAATCATTCTTTGGCGACTGCAAAAGCATTTTGGGAGAAAATCAAGCCTAACGTTGGATTGGATCATCCTGCGCGTTTTGTTTTGGTTGAGGTGGAAAATATTTATGATGAAGGTTTGGAATTTGAACCGATCCATCGAGTATTATTCAATGTAGAAGAAGATATTTTGAATATATTGAAAGAATACTATCAAAGCAGCTTTGATAGCAAGGATTGTTCTGACCAAAGTCGTATGATGCTCGAAATAAAAAATTCAGAAAGCGATAAACAAGTTCATCGTTTTGGTTTGATCACCTCCTCTGGTTCTCAGATTATTTCGATTCATAATCCATCGGCGAATTTACCATTAGCTACATTACAGCCATTCTTGGATAATGTGATGAAGGATCGTAAGGCACACAAGATCGACTATGTTCATGGTGACGATGTTATATTGGATTTGGGTATCAAACCAGGCAATGTTGGGTTTTATGTGCCTGGAATACGTAAAAAAGACTTATTCAAGACCGTTATAAAGGATGGCAGTTTGCCTCGAAAGACTTTCTCGATGGGTCATGCCAAAGAGAAGCGTTTTTACATGGAATGCAGGAAAATTGGATAGTTCAAGAAAGGTGGGGCACATATTCGATTATGTGCCCCGAATGCATTCCTTAGGTTTTTTCTTTCTTAAATATATCATTGGGTAGGTGGGGGATATCGAGAACTGCGTCATCACAGAAAATCATGGCATTTTCGATGACGTTTCGTAATTCACGAGTATTTCCAGGCCAATCATAATCCATGAGGGTTTCCATTGCGCGTGGGGTTATATCAGAAATATTAAACCCCATATGAGCATTATTGCGCCGTATGAATAAGCCAACTAAATCCGGTATGTCTTCTTTATGTTCTCGTAGGGGTGGAATATGGATTGGAACTACTTTAAGTCGGTAGTATAAATCTTCTCGAAATTTGTTTTCTTCGATCAAGGATGGAATATTGCGGTTTGATGCAGCAATGATCTGAACATCTACTTTAATTTCATTGTTACCGCCTACCCTGCGAATTTTATGATCTTCCACTACCCTTAATAGCTTTGCTTGCATCTCCAATGGCATTGAAGCGATTTCATCCAGAAAAAGGATTCCGCCATCTGCCACTTCCATGAGACCGGTCTTGCGTTTATCGGCTCCAGTAAAGGCACCAGCTTCATGTCCAAATAATTCAGATTCGATCATGGTAGTTTGGATTGCTGCACAATTAACCGGAATAAACGGTTTATTGGATCGAGGACCCATTTGGTGAGTTGCACGGGCAAGAATATCTTTACCGGTGCCAGTATTACCTGTAATAAGGAGAGAAACAGAAGCTGATGCAACACGTTGAATTTGCTTAAGCAAGTTTTTCATTGTGTTGCTTTTGCCAATCACAAAATCTAGCTGTTGGCGTTGGGTTTGGCGCAGGTGATTAAGTTCTCTGCGCATAGACACAACTTCTTGAGCCCTTTGTATGGATTGATTTAAACGTTCCAATTGAACAGGTTTTTGGAGAAAATCATGGGCACCATTCTTCATGGCATCTACTGCCATTTCAATATCTCCGTAAGCTGTTATCAGAATGATAGGAGGGCGGACAGGTAAGCGAGCCGTCTCTTCAAGCAATGATGGACCGTACCCGTCTGGAAGTT
This sequence comes from Chloroflexota bacterium, assembly GCA_037142095.1. GTDB lineage: Bacteria > Chloroflexota > Anaerolineae > Anaerolineales > DRKV01 > JBAXBF01. The sequence goes on along the minus strand of JBAXBF010000077.1, from coordinate 4,662 downwards.
TTACGTCCAGAAGAACAATATCCGCACTTTCTGTGTTTAATAGGTTACGGGCATCAGATAGAGTACCCGAACATAGGACTTCGTATCCTTGTTTGTTCAAATAGGAACTGAGATAGACGCGTGCATCTTCCTCATCATCAACAACAAGAATTGTAGCTGACATAGGAATAAATTATCCTTTCATGAATTGATTTTATTGGGGGTGAACGGCGGGTAATTGTATGTGGAAAACCGTTCCACCACCTGGAAATGATTCTACCTGAATTTTTCCTTTATGGGCAATAATAATTCGTTGAGTTATAGCCAATCCCAATCCAGTGCCATTATCTTTATCTGTTGTAAAAAATGGCTGGAATATATGTGTAAGGTGTTCTTGTGGAATGCCGGGTCCAGTGTCACTGACGTTAATTTGAATCATCATTTGCCCGGCAGGGTCGCGAAGTTTTTCTAACTTAATATTCAAAATACCACCATTCGTTTCATGCATAGCCCGAATTGCATTACTGAAAAGGTTATTGAAAATTTGCTCAAGAGCATGGGCATTCCCGTTCACCATAGGAATTTCACCCGTTTTATGCAAATGGCTTTCAACTTTTTCTCTTATCATATTAGGTTGCCAGCGAACGATAACCTTGTCAATCACAGAGACAATATCAATCGGTACCATTTGATAGTTTGTCGAACGTGAAAAAGAGAGTACTGTATCCATTAAATGAGTTAAACGATCCCGGTTTTGTTTTAGCCGATCAATATGAACGAAATTTGGATCTTCCTTGCTTGTTTCCAATTCCATTAGCTGGATAGCAAGACTCATATTATTGATCGGATTACGGATTTCATGGGCAAAAATGGCAGTAAGCTCACCTAAAAGCGCTCTTTGTTCAAGTTGTTGAGTACGAATCTTTATTTCGTGATGTTTACTCAAGTCTCGCAATAGAATTATGATTCCTGATACGGCTTTGTTTTTTAGAACTGGAATTATCTGCAAATGTGCTGCAAAGGATTGTCCATCTCGGCGGTGTAAATTTATATTCCCTATAGTCGGTGTTTCAACGCCTTCAGTAGCGGCCTGTAAAGAAAAATGAAGATTAGGTGCACCAATGAGAACATTCTCTACGGGCTGTCCCTGAATTTCTCGGTTGGCATATCCAAGAATTTGCTCACAAGAAGGATTTATCTCAGTTATTTCCATCGATGGAGATAATAGAATTATGCCATCTTGAACATTATCCATTACTTTTTGATATATTGTAAAGGCTTCCTGATTTTCTTGATATTCGGTTTCTAACTTGTTTATTGAACTCCAGTTTCGGATTCTTGCTGCCACGATATTGGATAGTGTATTTAGATAAGGTAATATCTGGTCGTCAATATAATTTTGTGTATCTGCAGCAATGAGTATGCCAAATAAATTTTGATTATTCCGAATCGGTGCATAAGCAAGATAACTTAATTGATATTTGCGCGCAAGTCGATGCAATTCGACAGAAATCCGCTTCCCAGGTTGCCAAAGATATGGCTCACTTAATTGACTGATATCTTGAGATTCTATTATATTCGGAAAAACCGTTCCATCTCCAAAAATTGAAATCTGGATAAATTTATCTCCTTCATATATGTTTGACTCAGGAACAAGTTTATAAATTGCCATTATTGACGAGCCGGTTATCATACAACCATATTTAGTAATTATGTCTAACAAATCCTGGTTATTGGTACTAAAATCAGTTAAACTGATCTGATCAAGCGTATGCAATAAGTTAAATTGCCTTTGGCTTTGAATCTGCTGTTGTTGTCTTTGTGCCTGGGTTTCTATAAGAATAATCAACCAATTTAAATTTGGGTTTAAGAGCGTTACTTGAATAAATGATGGGATTTGTTGTCCATTACGTATAGTTACACAACTTTCTACCTCTACAATAGGTTTAACTTGATCGCCTAATAACTCCAATGGCGAAATATCCGGAAGAATTTTTTGTAACGATAGTTTTGTAATCTCGGTTCGTGAATAAGCACTAAAACGAAGTAATTTAGAATTGGCACCCAAAATTTTGTCATGAGGAACATCATAAAGAATCGCTGGAACATGCAATAATTCCAATAAGTTGATGAACTCATCTAGGCGCGGCGATGCAGGTCTCCAAAAGGAAATTGATCGAGGTTTTTGGGGAGTGCTTTTCATTGTCCTCTTCCAAAACTGATTAATTAAACCTGAGCTGGATGTCTCAAACGGGCTGGTAAGATGCCTTCCATCGCCCGATACTTGGCCACCGTTCGCCGTGCAACATCCAGACCAGAGTTTTTCAATCGGGTCATTATTTGTGTGTCACTTAGAGGCCGTCCTTCTTCTTCAATAATGCGGCGTAACACAGCACGGATATGTAGACTCCGATCGAAGAAACGATCTAAAGGAATCAATTGTCCGTTCGGGATTTGTATGGTTTTTCCAGCTACCGCACGCGAGATGGTTGATTCATGGACATTCAATACCTTTGATAAACTTGCTCTGGTCACAGGTACAAGGAAAGAATCGCCACGCAATATGAACTCCCTTTGTTGTTTGGTAATAAGGTACATCAAACGTCTCATTGTATAATATCGCTGTTTGAGGCATTTGACAAGCAAGCTAGCCCGGTCTAAATCAGATTTCCACTGCTCCATTTTTTCAGGATCTGCATCATGTGCTGCCTGGCGGAACAAAGTATTGATCTGTAAAGTTCCTCGAAATGGCATCAGAATTTCTACAACTAAGGAACTATCTAAATTCTTTTCATCGAGCAAACTGATGATAACATCTGGATGTACATATGTGTTGGGTCCAATACTGGCCCCATGATGAATATCACCCCAATACGTTCTGGCAGGATAAGGATTCAAGTTATCACTAATGAACTGGGCGATCTCCTTTGCTATTTTCGCTGTTGTACCAAGATGGCGCGCCAATTCGTTATACTGCCTTTTGCTTAAATAATCCATTCCTTCTCGAATGGTCTTTTCTGCTAGCGATGGGATTACGTGGTTTTCCCCTAATACTTCTAATTGAATTAATAGAGCCTCTTGAGGAGTGTGTGATCCCACGCCGGTTGGTTCACTGTGCTGGATTAAACGGATTACATTCTCTACACGCGAAGGGGCTATATGATGATATTGGGCAATCTCCAGAACGGATATTGGCAGCAAGCCGTCATCATCAAGACTGGTTAGAATATGGGCGGCAATAATCCTGTCTTCGGGAGCTAAGTCTGGTGCAACCTGTCGCATGACAAACGTCGCTAAGTCATCAACAACAGGCGCATAGTTATCATCAGGTAAATCGGTACCACCTTCTCCCTCTTGGTAAGAATAGGTGGTAAAATCAAGGCGGTCTGAAAGGAATACAACAGGTTCTTCTAAATTTTGATTTTTAGGTTGACTGCAAATCGAGCATACGAGTTGATCATGTAGAAATCGTCCGCAATTTGGGCAGCGACGTTCCTCGATCAACTCAAGTGCAGGATTGGTAGACAATTCAGCATCAATCTTTTGATGCAGTTCCGCCATCGTCATACTCAATAATGACATTGTTTGAGCAAGATGGGCAGTTGGAACTTGACGTAAGTCAGATGATTGAAGTTGTGATTGTTCGAACGCCATATTAGAGATACCTTTATTATTTCCTTATGAATAAGTATATTCTATGTTTCTAATAGGTGCAAGTTTTATGCCAATTCTTTTCGATCATAATAATGTTGAATCAAATCAATTCGTTTGTTTCTGTATAAGGGTTTTGATATGCCGGATTTAATTATTGTAGGTGCGGGGTTGGCTGGCAGCGAAGCTGCATGGCAGGCAGCAGAAAGAGGATTGGATGTAACAATATATGAAATGCGTCCTCAGGTGATGACAAGTGCACACCAGACATCTGATTTCGCAGAATTGGTTTGCTCCAATTCTCTTGGTTCCCTATTAATCGATAGAGCTTCCGGGGTATTAAAATTAGAACTCGAGCGCCTGGGTTCATTGTTAATTCGTTGTGCAATAGAGTCCTCTGTTCCCGCAGGTGGATCTTTGGCTGTGGATCGTGGATGTTTTGCTAGTTTGGTAACCCAAAAAATTGAAGCTCATCCCCGAATTAAGATAATACGTGATGAAGTAAAAACAATACCCAATCAGCCGGTTATCCTTGCTTCCGGTCCTTTAACTTCAAATATATTATCAAACAAGATTGCGGAATTAACAGGACAGGAATATTTATTTTTTTTCGATGCGATTGCTCCAGTTGTATCTTATGAATCGATCAATATGGATATTGCTTTTAGAGCTTCTCGATATGGACGTGGGCAACAGGAAGAAGGAGATTATATAAACTGCCCGATGAATAAGGAAGAATATGAGACTTTCGTCACTGCGCTTCTTAGTGCTGAAAAGATAAAATTGCATGAATTTGAGCAAGAAGTGAATAAAGGGGTGTGCGCTGGAGCAAACCATTTCTTTGAAAGCTGCTTGCCAATTGAAATATTAGCAAAAAGGGGGCAAAAATGCCTGGCTTTTGGTCCCATGCGTCCAGTAGGGCTGACAGATCCGCGTAACGGTAGGAAAGCATATGCTATCCTACAATTACGTCAAGATAATTTTAACGGTACGTTGTATAATCTGGTTGGATTTCAAACCAATCTGAAATAT
>JBAXBF010000076.1:0-11874 GCA_037142095.1 Chloroflexota bacterium | reverse complement strand
CAGAGACCAACGATCCCATCGATTACGACGGCGTCATGGATAGTGAGGCATCCCGCCTGCTGGATAATTACGAGCAGGCGAAGCAGTGGTATCCGGCGCCGCTGAGCCTTCCCAAGGAATTGACTTCCAATTATGTGGTCATCACCACCAACGCCATCCGCAGCAAGAGCAGCAAACTGAATGACTTCATCAAGGAGAAGCAGCAGCATGGCTTGACCACCCGCATCGTCACCGAAACGGATTATGGCAATTTGAGCGCACCGCCTCCCAACCGCACCGCCCAGAAGATTCGCCAGTGGTTGCAGGCGAACTACGTCTCCCGCCGCATCCAGTACGTGCTCTTGATCGGCAACCCTGACCCTTATAATCCCTGGCAGAGCGGCGATCAGGAGGGGGACGTGCCCATGCTCAACTGCTGGCCCTTGACGGACGAAGGTGGTTCTTATCTGGATACGCCGACCGATTATTATTACGCCGACCTGACGGGCAACTGGGATTTGAACGGCGATCAGGATTTTTGCGATTTTCCGCAGGGCGATATGCGTGACGGCGGCGTGGACCCGGCGGTTGAGGTCTATGTCGGGCGGATTCCAGTGTATTACAACGATACGGCAGCCCTCGACTCTATTCTGCAAAAGACGATCGACTACGCTAACGCCGCCAATCCCCTGTGGCGCAAATCCGTCCTGCTGCCGATGAGCTTCTCCGACCCGACCACCGACGGCGCCCTGCTGGCGGAAGCCATGAAGGGTAATTATTTGAACAGCCTGGGATACACGTCTTACACCCTCTACCAGCAGGGGAATTGGAAGACGGAAGCGAAGTCGCGCTTTTTGAGTGATGAAGAGCTGCGCCCGGGCAGCACCGCGGCGCGTTGGGCAATTAATCCCTATGGTCTGGTCGCCTGGTGGGGACACGGCAGCGAGTTAGAATCGTACATCGGTTACGGCGGTCCGCGCGACGGGGCATTGTTCAATAATACGGAAAGCAGCCTGTTAAACGATGCTTACCCGGCGATCGTTTTTCAGAACTCATGCAGCAACGCCGCACCGGAGACGCCTGCCAACCTGAGCTACGCGCTCTTGCAGCACGGGGCGGTGGGCACGCTGGGCGCCTCGCGCGTCTCCTGGTACAAGGGTGGCAACTGGCTGCCCAACCGTAGCAGTGCCGATAACGCCTCGCTCGGCTACTACGTCGTCGCCGACATCGCCAGCGGCTCACCCCTGGCAGCCGCGCTCTACTTTCAGAAGGAGCAGATGGCTCTTTCCTGGAACGGTAAGAGCTGGATGAATCTGTTGGCTTTTAATTTGTATGGTGATGCGGTTGTGAGGATGAGTCCTTGAAGGGCTTAAAGACAAAGGCTAGACCTTTAGGAACTGAGTTATAATTGGTTAATTTGGTGCATTAAGAAAACAGTATTGCAGTAACGAATATACATTTAGCATCCTTCTATGGCAAAACTCGAAGACCTCAAGCCAAATAGCCAAGTTAAAGGCATCCTCCTTCACGATACGGTAACCATCCTCGGTGTGCAGTGGCACGGTTCGGATGTGGTTGAGGTCTCGTACCGCGGCACTACGGGAAACTTAGGTAACGAATTGTTGTTCCGCGACCGGGAAGCCGATTTAGAGGTAACCGCGCCTGGGGTTGCCTGGGCGTTTGATGCGCATCCGGCGCTGTTTCGCCTGGTCTCGGAAGCCTACCGCATCCGCATGGCTTATTTATTCGATCCCTGGTTAGCCATTCACCTTTCCCAAGTGGAGCCCCTACCTCACCAGATTACCGCCGTTTATGGGGAAATGCTGCCGCGCCAACCTTTACGATTTCTTCTGGCGGATGACCCGGGCGCTGGTAAAACGATCATGACAGGTCTCTTTATCAAAGAACTCATGTTGCGGGGTGACTTGCAGCGTTGTTTGATTGTCAGTCCCGGTAATCTGACGGAGCAGTGGCAGGATGAACTCTGGCAGAAATTCCAGCTTCCCTTTGATTTACTCACGAAAGACAGGATCGATTCGGCGCGTTCGGGAAATGCACTGGCTGAATTTCCTCTGGTGATCGCCCGCCTCGACAAGCTCAGCCGGGATGAGGAACTTCAAGCACGCCTATCCCAGGCGGACTGGGATTTGGTGGTGGTTGATGAAGCGCATAAGATGTCCGCATCCGTCTTTGGGGGAGAGATCACTTACACGAAGCGTTACCGGCTGGGTCAGCTTCTGGCAACCCGCACCCGCCACCTGCTATTATTAACTGCAACACCCCATAATGGTAAAGAAGAAGATTTTCAACTTTTCATGGGGTTACTCGACCCTGACCGCTTTGAAGGCAAATATCGCGAGGGAGTACACAATGTTGATGCCACGGATTTGATGCGCCGTCTGGTCAAGGAGCATCTTCTTCGCTTTGATGGCACGCCTCTTTTCCCGGAGCGCCGTGCCTATACCGTCAATTATGAACTTTCCGATCTGGAAGCCGCCCTTTATGAAGCGGTAACAAAATATGTCTCCGAAGAGTTCAACCGCGCCGACAATCTGGATGCTGAGCGGCGGGGAACGGTCGGTTTTGCCTTGACGATCCTGCAGCGGCGTCTGGCTTCCAGCCCCGAAGCCATTTACCAATCTTTACACAGACGGCGGGAACGCTTGGAAAGCCGCTTGCGGGAGGCGCGCATCCTTAAACGCGGCAGTGAAGCGCAGACCGATTTTATGCAAGACTTTCCAAAATTGGAGCGGGAGGATGTCGAAGATTTCGATGACGCACCCCAGGAAGAGCAAGAACAAAACGATGAACAATTGATCGATCTTGCGACGGCTGCCCGCACCATTCATGAATTGGAGATCGAAATTGCAGAATTATACCGGCTGGAGCAAATGGCTGACCGGGTGCGCAGGTCGGGAACTGACCGCAAATGGCAGGAACTCTCCTGCATTTTGCAAGAGAATGCGGAAATGTTCGACAGAAATGGTCAGCGCCGTAAGCTGGTGATTTTCACCGAGCACCGCGATACCCTTAATTATCTCAGCGACAAAATCCGCACCTTATTAGGGCGGGCGGAGACGGTGGTTACAATTCACGGCGGCATGCTGCGTGATAACCGCCGTACCGTGCAGACTGCTTTTGTACAGGATAAAGAAGTTCTGGTCTTGATTGCTACCGATGCCGCCGGGGAAGGCATCAACTTGCAGCGGGCTCACTTGATGGTCAATTATGATCTTCCCTGGAATCCCGCCCGCCTCGAACAGCGTTTCGGGCGTATTCACCGCATCGGGCAGACGGAGGTATGCCATCTCTGGAACCTAGTCGCAGATGAGACCCGCGAAGGCGATGTCTATGCCCGCCTGCTTAACAAGATCGAGGAACAGCGCCGCGCCCTGGGAGATGGGGTTTTCGATATTATGGGGAAGTTGTTTCGTGAAACCAGCCTGCGCGATCTTCTGATGGAAGCCATTCGCTACGGTGACCAGCCCGAAATCCGCGCCCGCCTGAACCAGGCTGTGGATAACCTGATCGACCGGCAGGTCTGCCAGGACTTGCTGGAAGACCGGGCACTGGCGCGGGATGCAATGGATGTTTCCCAGGTACAGCGCATCCGCCAGGATTTCGAGCGTGCCCAGGCGCGCCGCTTGCAGCCCCATTTCATCGAATCATTTTTCAAAGCCGCCTTCGAACATTTGGGAGGCACGATCCATAAGCGCGAAAAACAGCGCTATGAAATCACCCATGTGCCGGCTGCCGTCCGCAACCGCAGTTTCACTACCGGCAGAGGTACCTTGTTGAACCGCTATGAACGCGTTACGTTTTATAAAGAAGAGATCACCCTTCCCGGCAAACCTCTGGCAGATTTTCTGTGTCCGGGTCATCCTTTGATGGATGCCGTGATTGATCTTGTGTTGGAACGCTACCGGTCATTGCTGCGCCAGGGGGCAATCCTGGTGGATGAAGCCGATCAAGGAGTGGATCCGCGTTTGTTGTTCTACCTGGAAGAATCGATTCAAGATGGACGCGATGACGGTTTAGGTCAGCGCAGAGTCATCGCCCGCCAGATGCAGTTTGTCGAGATATCCCCCAATTATTCACCTGCTTCAGAGGGAGAAGGCTTTCGGGCTGTTTCTGCCGGTCCGGCGCCTTTCCTGGATTACACTCCCTTAGCGGAAGAGTTCCGTCCTCTGGTTATTCCCATTCTTGCAGAAGATTGGTTGAAAAATGAGCTGGAGAATGTGGCGCGTGCTTATGCCGTGCAGAACCTGATCCCGCATATGTTCAGCGAGACAAGGCAGCGCCGCGAGGAAATGGTCAAACGCACCCTGGCGGCAGTTAAAGACCGTTTGACCAAGGAGATCAGTTATTGGGACCACCGCTCCCAGGATTTAAAAGCACAGGAACAATCCGGTAAAATCAACGCCCGGCTAAATTCGGAAATGGCACAACGCCGGGCAGACGAGCTGCAGGCGCGTTTGCAGCGGCGGGTGGCAGAACTGGAGCAGGAACGCCATCTTTCTCCGCAGCCGCCGCTGGTGCTGGGGGCAGCCCTGATCCTGCCAGGCGGTTTGCTTGCCCGCTTGCAAGGGAAACCTGTTGCGGAACCTGCTTTGTTTGCCAAACAGAAGAAGGCGGTCGAAGAAGCTGCCATGCAGGCAGTCATGGAAAATGAACGCAAGTTGGGCTTTTTACCGCAGGATGTGCACCGCGAAAATCTGGGTTGGGATATCGAATCAGCCGTCCCGAATAGCGGCAAGCTGCGCTTCATCGAGGTGAAGGGGCGCATTGACGGGGCTGAGACGATCACGGTCAGCAAGAACGAGATTTTAGCGGGTTTGAATAAGCCGGATGATTTTATTCTGGCGGTCATCGAAGTGGGTTTTGAGGCAGAATGCGCCCAAGCGTTAGACCTGCATTATATAAAGCGTCCTTTCCAACGCGAGCCAGATTTTGCCGCCACCAGTGTGAATTATCATTGGAAAACATTAATGGATTTAGAAAAATTATCCATTTAGCTGATAAAATAGATATTAATCATAATCGAACTAGATAAAAAAGGCAGGGATGATATGACCGGCAAATTATTACCCTCTTTGGAAATCCATGGTTTTCGAGTATTCGATCACCTGATCATTAATAATTTAGGCAGGGTGAATTTGATCGTCGGGAAAAACAACGTTGGAAAATCCTCTCTTTTAGAGGCGATTTGGATCTATGCTAACCAAGCCTCTCCGTCTGTCTTAAGAACCTTATTAGAGGGTAGAGATGAGATGGGACAAGAGGAAACTCAACCGACGGGAGAAGATGTCGAAAACCAAATTACATCCATTCGGCACTTGTTTTATGGCAGGGGAACCCTTAAGAATATACAGAAGCCAATTACCATTGGTCCTGTGGGAGAGACTAGTAAAACAGTACGGATTAATTTCAAATGGTTTACCGAAATTGTGGAACGCGGTCAAGGTATCCGTCGTCTCCATGAGATTGAAGACTTCGATTCAGTCAATAATCCACTTCCAGGGTTATCCATTCAATTTGGAGATGAACTGAATATTCTTAAGACGTTATTATCTGAAAGCATATCTCTGAGAAAATATCGAGAACAAATCGAATCTCCTCTCGATAAGAAATGTGTGTTTGTACCAGCGAATGGGCTAACTTCCTCTAATATTGAAAGATTTTGGGATGGTATAGCCTTGACTCCGCTTGAGGATGATGTTTTACATTCTCTTCAACTGATAGAACCAACTGTTGAAAGAATAAATCTAGTCGGATCTAACCGAACCAGTCGCCTAAGGAATCGTATTCCTATTGTAAAAATTGAAGGTTTGGATGATCCAATTCCTTTACGCAGCCTTGGTGAAGGCATGAATAGGATACTGGGAATTGCCCTTGCTTTAGCGAATGCCAAAGGCAGCTTGTTATTAATCGATGAAATTGAGAGCGGTTTGCATTATTCAATCCAACCAAATATATGGCAGTTCGTTTTTCAGGTAGCAAAACGATTAAATATTCAAGTGTTTGCAACAACGCATAGTTGGGATTGTGTTGAGGCATTCCAGAAATCTTCGCGGGAGAGTGACCAGGATGGTTACCTTATACGCTTGGAAAACAAGCAAGGTAAAATTATTCCCACCTTATTTAATGAGAAAGAATTGTCTAATGCTACCCGGGAACAAATCGAGGTGAGATAATGAAGCCGCCCTCGTATTCATTGTATGGATCCGCCGGTTGTTTGAAATTATATAACAACTTATGTTTTCCCTTAGTGGATACCATAAGATTTTCTGTTTAGTTAGATAGAAAATATCATATGTCTTATTGAAAAAACTAATTTTAACCTTCTTTCCTCAATTGCCCTTTCCGTCATAAACTGGGTCTGCATTTACTACTGTTAATTATGAAATACGTGAGCTATTCAGGAAACTATAACAACAATAAGGAATAATAGTCATGGATAATAATTTAGAGAAGTTTTTTACAGGTAAACTTTTTCGGATTCCGTTTTACCAACGGGATTATGCTTGGAATACTGGGAATATCGATGATCTTTTTGAAGATATTTTAGAGGCAATTGAGACAAAAACCAATCACTATATTGGGACATTTATTTTATCAGCCGGAAATGAAAAGCCCTGGTTTAATGTGGTTGATGGACAGCAGCGATTAACTACATTGATGATGCTTTTTAATGCGGTAATTCAAAAGCTCGATTCGGAAAAAGAAAAAATAATTAACCTAGACAAGTTTGTTTGTACTGAATCTGGTATTGAATCCACGCCCATTTGGAAACTTGAATTACTGAATGATAATAATCAATTTTTCAAATCAATGCTTTCCGGTGAAGATACAATACCACGTACACGCAGTCAGCAAATGTTGAAAATGGCGTATAAACATATAGAAACGCGAGTTAAGGAACTTCCTGATCAACGATTATTTCTAGATGCTATGCGTAATCTAGAAGTAATGGAGTTTGCGGAAAACAATGACGGCAAAGCAATTCGCATGTTCCAGACGGTGAATGATCGTGGACAACCGCTGACAAACATGGAAAAAGCGAAAAGCCTGCTTATTTATTATTCAAACCGATTTTTATCAGGAAAATTGGATGAGTATATAAATACGTCTTTTGGGGATATTTTCCATGATTACACAGAGATCAAAACTATTGGTGAAGAATGCCAGATAAGTGTAATCAGTAGCAACAAATTTAGTGAAGATTCAATTATGCGTTATCATTATCTTGCGTATGCAGATGATCTGTATGACTATGATGCTTCTGAAAATTATGTTCTGGATACCTACCTGAAAAAGACATTGAAGCCCTTACGAACCCAAGAAGCAGAATTACGAAAAATTATTGAGAATTACGTCAACGACCTGAAGAAATATTATAATTCAACCGTTATGGTTATGAGAAAAGTAAAAACAGATCCCAAATATTATAAATTATTTTCTATCCTTGGTTTGTCTGCAACGCTCTATCCTTTGATTATTCGCCTCGAAACTCGAGGACTACTAGAAAGTCCCCTCATACAAATGAAAGACAAACAATTTCTTGATCTGATAGAAGTTACTGATTTTCGCGTTTATAAAATGCGTGGTACAAACCCGAGAGCAGATATGTCTGCCCTGGCTAGAGATGCAAAGAAGTTATCTTCAAAAGATATTGAAAATAAGATTCGCTATTTTGTACAAAGGTTTATGGGTGATGATGAATTTGAACGACATTTAAAGACGACTTATCACAATACTCCTACCGTCCATATGATCATTGAGTTTGGGGAGGAAGTGATAAATCAGCGTGCTTATAATCTTTCTGAACTTCAACATTTCAAAAAAACGCAACCTACAGTTGAACATATATTTCCACAACAAGAACGTTTCAGTTTTCCTAATCTCGAATTTGATAATGTTGATGAGTATAAACATCTTATCCAAACCATTGGAAATCTAACGGTACTGGAAAAGACACTCAATAGCCAGTGCCAAAATAAGATCCCAGATCAGAAGATATCTGGTGGTTTTTATGAAAAAAGCAGTTATGAAGATGCTAAAAGGATCAGCGCTCAGGTTAAGAATCTTGGCTTGCCATTTACCCGAAATGATATTGAAAAACGAACTAATCAATTTGTTGAATTTATAAAATTGCGTTGGAAAGTTTAATGTTTAGATCGCAATAACTAAAGATATCAATCCTATGACACAAATTACCCCAGATCATATTAACCGCCTGATAACGCTTGAATCTGAGATTCATTACGATAAACCACCTCTCTATGGGCTGCCTTTCAGAATCATCGAGCACAAGTCGCCGGTATTAATTTCTGCTCCGCACGGGGCACGGACTTTTAGAAACAATGGGGAGCAGGTCTGGCATGAAGAAGACGAATTTACCGCCGGGATGGCTTTGTTGCTGGGTGAGGTATGTGCAGTTTCTGTGATCGCCACGCATCGCCGCAATGATGTTTATGACCCGAATTACTCTGATGTGAACGTACCTTACAAGCAGGCAATGGGGCGTTTGATCGAGCAGCAGCATGTGCGTTTTGTGCTTGACCTGCACGGCGCGGCGCTCAATAGCACAACCCTGGGTGTGCAAACCATCGATCTGGGTTTACGCCAGAACGGGAGCGAGAACGAGCCTTCGATGGATCTGGTGCACGTCACAAAACTGGAAAGCTTACTGTTGAATACAGAGGGTGCTTGGGATGGCGATTGTTTTGTGGTGGGGAGGAATAAATTCCCCGGCGCCGGAAAAGGCACCATGACTACGTTTACCGCGAGTCAGAAGGTTGAGGGAACTGACAAATATGTCCAGTCCTTCCAGATCGAAATGAAACCCCAGGTGCGCGTGGCAAACCGCTTTCCCAGTGCAACTTTATACCAGAGCTGCGGAGGCTATCTGGCACGCGTGGAGAATGTGATCCACATGCTGCAATCTCTGGTTGATTTTATTGAATATTTAAAAGAAAACGTGGAGTGATCCTTTTATGACCTACTGCAAAAAAACCATCCTGTATGGGTACCCCTCGACTTTGCATCTGTGGTGGGATCGCCATCCATATTTTGGCGTGGTTGACAAAAATAATAACACATGCTATAAGAAGATATCCCCCCTGTCCCTTCGGGAGCAGGGCGCGAGGCGGTTTTGTGCCGCCTCTGCTTTTTAAATCTTGAATCGATGACTTAGCTTAAAACAACCGATCCTGCTAGCCGCCATTGGCAGGCCGCCACAATCGGCGACTTTTTGCAGGATGGGAGAAGCTTTGTGCTTTTACATATTTATCGTAACATAGATTAGAATCGATGTCAAATAAATTAAGCCAAAACAGGAATTATCCTTATGTCTTACCGCAAAAAACTGATCGAAGTGTCTCTCCCCTTGGAAGCCATCAACGTTGAATCCGCTCGCGAAAAATCCATCCGTCACGGGCACCCCTCGACCCTGCACCTGTGGTGGGCACGCCGCCCGCTGGCAGCCTGCCGGGCGGTGCTCTGGTCTTCCCTTGTGGATGATCCTGGGGAATATATGCCCGACGAGGAATCCGCCAACAACGAGCGCGAAAGGCTGTTCCGCATCCTGGAAGAACTGGTAAAGTGGGAGAATATCAATAATGAAGACGTGCTGGATAAAGCCAAACTGGAGATCGCTCGCAGTGTGGCGCGGGATTTGGGCTGTGATGTGCCGGTGGGGAAAGAGGCTATTCGCGAATTTTTGGCGACCAAAGCGCCGCCCGTGCTTGACCCCTTCGCCGGCGGTGGTTCGATTCCCCTGGAAGCCCAGCGCCTGGGGCTGCGAGCCTATGCCAGCGACTTGAACCCGGTGGCGGTGCTGATCAACAAAGCCATGATCGAAATCCCACCCAAATTTGCCGGGTTGCCGCCGGTGCATCCGCCTGAAACAGGACAGCGCCAGGAATCGTTGTTGAAAAAGGAATGGAAAGGCGCCGCAGGCTTGGCGGAGGATGTGCGCTATTATGGGAAATGGATGCGCGACGAAGCCGAAAAGCGCATCGGGCACCTTTACCCCAAGGTGATGATTACGCAAGAGATGCTGGAAGAACGCGAGGATTTGCGCCAGCAGGGCTTAAAACCCGGCGATGAATTGACCGTGATCGCCTGGCTATGGGCAAGGACGGTTAAATGCCCCAACCCGGCTTGCGGTTGCCAAATGCCGTTGGTGAGATCATTTTTGCTTTCCACTAAAAAAGGAAAGCAAGCTTGGATTAAACCAATTATTGAGCATATTAATGATATGGTTCAAATCAGCTATGAAATTAAGGTTGGTATTGGTACCCCACATGATGGAACAGTCGCTCGGAATGGCTCGCGTTGTCTCGCTTGTGATACTCCAATAGCATTAGACTATATTCGGGAAGAAGGTCAAGCCGGTAAGATACTATCAGAATTAATAGCGATTGTTATAAATGGGCCATCTGGACAAATTTTTATTCCCCCAAATTCAAATCATTCAAATATTGCCAAATCTGCTCTTCCTAATTGGGAGCCAGAAACAGAATTACCAAATAAAGCGTTAGGCTTTCGTGTGCAGCTTTATGGACTAAAAAGCCATAAGGATTTATTTACGAAAAGACAATTAATTGCCCTTTCAACATTTTCTAATCTAATTGATGAGGTAAAAGAAATTATCATTAGAAATATTCTATCTGTGAATTACCCAAATTCTGAAGAATATATAAAAACCTTGATAGTTTTTCTCGCATTTGCTGTCGATCGAGCTGCCAGTATGAATAGTAGCATTTGCTGGTGGAATCAAGAAGGATTTGTTACAAATACTTTTGCTCGGCCAACTCTGAGTATGACATGGGATTACGCTGAAACGAATATATTAAGTGATACTACTGGCAATTGGATGGGTGGGATAGAATGGATAGCGCGAGCAATTCCATCTATAGACAATGCGCAAATTGGAAAAGTATCACAAGTCGATGCGTCCACTATCCGTACACAATTTTTAGCTCTTGTTTCAACAGATCCACCTTATTATGACAATATTGGATATGGTGATTTATCGGATTTCTTTTATATCTGGCTGAGAAAACCTATTGCAAAAATATATCCTGAACTTTTTGCCACATTATTGGTTCCTAAAACTCAGGAATTAATTGCATCTCCATATCGCAATGATGATAGTATGGAAAGAGCGAAAGCATTTTTTGAAGAAGGGATTAAGAAAGTATTCGGAAACTTAAACAATATTCAAGATTCTCAATATCCAATGACAGTTTATTATGCGTTTAAACAAGCTGAAAATTATGATGAGAAAGGAGATAACCTAGTTTCTTCCACCGGGTGGGAAACATTTCTCGAGGGTTTAGTGTCTTCTAATTTTACAATAACGGGTACCTGGCCTATTAGAACGGAACGATCAACTAGACCCCGTAATCAATCAAGTAATGCTTTAGCATCTTCTATCGTCTTAGTTGCTAGAATCCGTTCAGATGACGCCGGAATTATTAATCGTCGTGAATTCTTTTCTAAATTAAAGAGTGAAATTCCAAGCGCACTTCGAAAGCTTCAACAGGGCAACATCGCCCCGGTCGATTTGGCGCAAGCTGCCATCGGTCCCGGCATGGCGATCTTCTCTCGTTACAGTTCCGTCCTGGAAGCCGACGGTTCGCCGATGCGAGTGCGGGCGGCGCTGGCGTTGATCAACCAGGCATTGGATGAATACCTCGCCGAGCAGGAAGGTGAATATGACAGCGATACCCGCTGGGCGTTAGCCTGGTTTGAGCAGTATGGGCATGAACAGGGAGCATACGGTGTCGCCGAAACTCTATCGAAAGCCAAGAACACCAGCGTGGAGGGATTAACGCAGGCTGGCTTTCTGGAGGCGCGCAGCGGCAAGGTGCGCCTGCTGCGGCGGGA
>JBAXBF010000075.1:0-11967 GCA_037142095.1 Chloroflexota bacterium | reverse complement strand
AAGGGTGAGGTTGAGATGATCGTGTCCGATAGCGGGGTTGGGATAACTCCCGAGCATCTTCCGCATATCTTCAACCGCTTCTACCGAGTGGACAAATCGAGAGCCAGAGTCAGCGGGGGAAGCGGTGTTGGATTGACTGTTGCCCAATCTCTGGTAAAAGCCCATGGCGGACGCATCTGGGTGAATAGCGAGGGGAAAGGAAAAGGCAGTTCTTTCCATTTCACTTTACCGGCGGTCTTATAAAATTAATAATTCCGAATACTATCCACTGGAACGATTAAAAAGCGACATTACCCGCGGGGCAATTGCCCGATAAATTGGACAGCGGTCATAAAATGCGCTGAAAAGTACAACACCGCCAAGGATATACAGAGTCCAGTACTGCCCATAGAACCAACCTAATACTAGCAGCACGATTCCTACAATAATCCGCAGCAGCCTGTCCAGCGGAGCGGGAGGGATGAAAGCCGGCTTGCGTTGGTTGAGCGCAGAGTCAAACAGGATATCCAACATTTCAGCAGACTGCACACCTGTGCGGCGCAAAATCTGTTTTCCCTGAGCAAAGGCAATGACGGTTGGGATACCCATTACGCCTAATGCTTTGAGCACTTCGGGAGACTCGTCGGCATTGATTTTCCAAACATCAACCTGCCCCGCGTATTTCTGGCTTGCCTGCTTAAAAGCTGGTTCCATCATCTTGCACGGACCGCACCAGGGCGCCCAAAGATCGACAATCACTGGCCTGGGGTGTGCATTCAATCGTCTATAGAATTCTTTTTGATTCATTCATTCACCTGTCAATAATCCAGGGGCGCTGCAGAGCGTCCCTGGATGAAAATATCTGAAAATGGGAGAAAGATCACGCCTTTTTGGTGCGTATCTTTAATATGGCGTACAACGGACAAAAACCTACCAAACCGGTCAATAATGATATAATGCCGATCACTTTAAGGATAATGTCAACAGTACCACTGACCATGCCGCTCCAACTCAAAGCAAGAATAGCTATTCCAAGCACTACGCGGACAATTCGATCCTTATTTGATTCATTCAAAAAACTCATTGTATTTTCCTCCTAGAAAAATGCAGTTGATAATTGTAATTTTTGATTTCTTATAAATTAGATGAAATAAGTGTTAAAAGGTTACAGATTTGAAGTACCCAATTGGATGGTTTGAGATACAATCAATCATGTTATTATTTTGCAAGAATGTGGATAAGATGAGGTAAGGTATGGACGCATTTATTGAACCGCCCCGAAAAATTCCGTTTTACCTGAGATTAGGCATCTGGGTATCCAGGAAAGTGACTGGAAAAGACATGCTCCCAGCCCGGCTTCTGGCATGGTATCCCAAAGCGGCGATCGGCTCGGGTGTCTTGGAATCATTGGTAGCCCACCATGACCGAGAGATAGATGAACGTATCCTCAAAATTGTCAGGATGCAAGCATCTTTTGCTGCAGCGTGCCCATTCTGTATTGATATGAACAGTTTTGAATATGAAAACTACGAGATCAGTAACGATGAATTAATGGTTCTTCAGGGGAGAAGAGAACTTGATACGGTTACATCATTCACAGAACGCGAAAAACTGGCGATTCAATATGCCAGATTGGTTTCACAAACACCGCTTCAATTCCCCAGGACTTTCATCGAGGAACTGAAGCGGCATTTCAATGAGCGTGAGATTGTTATTCTTGCGACAACGGCTGCTCAGGTGAATTACTGGGCTAGATTAATTCAGGCATTAGGCGTACCCCCTGCCGGTTTTTCTAACCAATGTGAGATCTAATTCCGCTAAACTTAGTTCTCTTTTGCGACGGCTTCAAGAAACTTGCCCACCACATCGCGCAGGACGGGTTCAGGCAATGCGCCAACTTGCTGATGGACAACCTCGCCATTCGCAACGAATAGCATCGTGGGAATCCCTTCGACTTGATAGTGAAGTGCCCATTCTTTATTTTCATCGGTGTTAACCTTCGCTATCACCAGATTGCCGGCCTGCTCTTTAGCGATTTTATCCAAAACAGGAGCTACCATCCGGCAGGGTCCACACCACGGTGCCCAAAAATCAACCAGGACGGGTAAAGTCGACTGCAATACGACTTTCTCAAATTCTGCATCTGAAACATGTATGGGTTCGGTCATAATAAATACTCCTTAATTTTTTTATCTAACTCATCTTCGATTTACGTTCACGTAATACTTTCTCTACTGCGATGCCTGCTACAGCACCTTCTGCGGCTGCGATCACAGCCTGCTTGAAGGGTTTGCAAAGCACATCTCCTACAGCAAAAACTCCATGAATCGCGGTTTGGTATTCTTGATCTACAACCAGGCAGCCACCCTCACCAATTTCAAGCTGTCCTTTTAGGAAATCTGTGATTGGCTTGCTGCCTTTCAGATAAATAAATGCGCCAGTTAGGGGGATAGTCTGCTCCTGCTGACCACGTTGAGCAAAGCGGACACCCTGTACGCTTTTCTCTCCGATAACTTCACGTAAAGCTGCCCCCTTATATAGGGTGACTTTCGCATTCTCGACCAGATCATCGATCAGATGTTGGGGTGCTTTCAATTCCGGGGTGGGGGAAAAGAAATGCACCCGGCTGGCAAATCTGGTTAAGAACAGCGCTTCCTCAATAGATTCACTGCAATTTCCAGCCACGGCTACTTCCCGATCGCGAAAGAATGCGGCATCGCAAGTGGCGCAGTAAGAAACACCGTGCCCAAGCAGATGATCTTCCCCTTTGACCTGTTGCCCGCGCCCCAATGAACCTGTGGCGATAATCACGGAGGGAGCTGTATAGGCATTGTTATTGGCATAGACCACTTTTTCTTCGGACAACAAGTCGACACCGATCACCTTATCCGATGTAAAGATCGCCCCGAAAGATTTAGCCTGTTTGTGCATACGCTCTAATAAATCTGCGCCACTTATTTCTTCTAAGATGCCAGGATAGTTGGCAATCTTTCCAGTGATACCCAATGCACCAGCGGTCAAACCTTTGTCGATAACCAGGGTTTTTAACCTGGCTCGTGAGGTATAGATCGCGGCGGTAGCGCCTGCCGGTCCGCCACCGATAATAATTACATCATATTGGGTGTCATTGGATAAATTTGCTATTTCTAAATCGAGTCCGAGATTGAAATCCATGATGTTCTCCTAAAATACGCTCACGATTATATTAGATGATAAAAGATGAGAAAGGTTACAACAAGTTCTATAAGTTTATTCTTTACAAAAAACATGTAACTGCTTCACATTCCCTTTACATAATTTGTTTATACTTTCAATATTCGAGTTCACATCATTCTTTAGACAATGGAAGGACAATACAAACAATGAGATTAGGATAAAAAATTGTCCGTCAGGACGAAATTAACAAGCATATTGACACAAATATTTCTTCGTAACATTGAGCTAAACTTTTGCTCTGTTACTTTGATTAAACCACAATTTTGATTAAGCGTATATCAGTATTTTGTAAAAATATAAGTAAGGAGAAAATTCGATGAGTAATAAACTGTTTTCAAATGGATTAATGTTATTGGCTGTTGTCGGCTTGTTGCTGGCAGCGTCTGGTTTCGTGGGAATTACACAGGTGTTTGCGGCAGATCTGGAGCGCGGCGGACCCGGAAATCCAGGTGGTCCCGGTGGTTCTGGAAATAGTAGTGGAACTCGATTAACACCGCTTTCAACTGCGGAAGTAGATGCGCTCAAGCAGGCTATTCTTGAGGAAATTAAAGCACAGAATCTCTACCAAAGTGTAATCAATCAATTTGGGAGTGTTTACCCTTTCAGTTACATTGTTAGAGCCGAAACTCAGCATATCTCTGCTCTGGAACGTCAGGCAAGTAAATACAATATTACTGTTCCAACAGCACCTGTTCCGGGTAAATCATCCTATAGCACCCTTCAGGACGCTTGTGAGGCTGGTGTGGATGCCGAAAAAGCCGACGCGGCTTTATATGACATATTGAAAAAGGTAACGACGCATACCGACATCTTGAGTGTGTATAATAATTTGCAGAGTGCTTCGCTGAATAACCACCTGCCTATTTTCCAAGCCTGCCAGTAGGCATTGTAAGCAGAAACGAGCGATAATCAAAATGACTTAATAACGTTGGGATGATTAAACATCCCAACGTTATTCTTTAATTTCCGGTAAATCATGGGTATAAAAAAGGTCTCACTTATCCTTGTTGGCTGGTTCCACCTTGACCTATCTCGCCGCCACTTTGCCGCCTGTCCCCACTGGGTTCTGGGATCGTTTCCCCAAGCGCACACCGGGTCGCTTGCGCCGCCTATGGGCACAAGCGCATTTCCCGAACTTGCCCAACCCGCTGCCAGGGCACATTCGTAATAAGGCCTCGGTTGTTGGTCCTTTGCCCAAAGGAACCCAGGCGCACCGCAGACAAAAACGGGATGAGACGGCTTCGCTGGGTTGAAAATCGAGCATTCCAAAGAGTTTTTAATGTTCTACCCTCCGTCATTCCTCGGAAGGGCAATTTAACTTACCGGAAACTAAAGTAAGAAGGTAATATCAAATATTGTCCCGGTGTTAGCTTCAGTTTGTTTGATGAGGTCTGTTTACCATACCAATATTCTGCTTCTCAAGAATTGTTCGTAAAATTCATAGCAATGCGGTGCCGAAAATGCTATACTATAGAAGAGAACATTTTCAATATACTTCGCCAGTTGATAAAATAATGATTATTTTATATTGACGTCGAATATAAGTCGTAACTATTGAGTGATCTTTCCTGCAACAGGCAAGTGCAATTCAGATTCAATTACAGTACTGCACTGTCGAAACTAGTTTTTTAGTGAGCAAATTTTTACATACTCAAGGGAACAAACAATAAATATCAATAGTAATGGCACAATCAGTGAAGGAGATAAACCCATGAATAATAATCGGCAGGCTGCCACAATTGCGGCATCATCAAGAAAAATCGCGATAGCGGCGGGAGTGCTCTACCTGCTCACCTTTGTCTCGATCCCGACCCTCTCTCTCTACGGCCAGGTAAAGAGTGAAAATTACATCATCGGCGCTGGACCGGACACTGCTGCCATCATTGGCGGTATCCTGGAGATCATCGTGGCACTCGCCGGTATCGCCACCGCCATCGTTCTGTTTTCGGTGCTCAAGAAACAGAGCGAAGGGCTTGCATTGGGTCTCGTAGCCTCCCGAGTTCTGGAAGCCAGCACTATCTTCCTAGGCGTCGCGTTCCTCCTGTCGATCGTAACCTTGCGGCAGGCCGGAGCTGGAGTAGATGCGTTGGTCACCAGCCGTACGCTAGTTGCCCTTTATGACCGCATCTTCCTACTTGGACAAAGCTTCATGCCGGCCGTAAACGACCTATTACTGGGCTTCCTGCTGTACAAGTCGCGCCTGGTGCCTCGATCCCTTTCCCTGATTGGTCTCGTTGGAGGTCCCGTGCTCATCGCTGGCTACATCGCCGTTCTATTCGGTCTTATCGGGCAACATGCCCCCTTGACAGGGCTATTCGCACTTCCAGTCGCACTATTTGAGTTTTCGCTGGGTGTCTGGCTCACTGTAAAAGGGTTCAATTCTTCTGCAATCACGTCCCTGTCTGCAAAAACGGAAACAAATGAGCCTTTGAGCAGGGCATAATTTGGAATACGGGTCAGATCAATTCCTAATCCAATTACGGTTTAGATTTTGGGTATACTTCATACTGCTGTTTTCAAGAAATTGAGATAGTAATCTCAAAAGGGGCACAGCAATCTCCTCAGTAGTAACGCGCCTGGGGAGAATCTTCCCGATGGGCTTCATCATCTGCGGCAGGTCTATGCGCCGGAAGGGTCAGCTTTAAATGCCCTGGCACTATAAAGGTATTCTTAAACCTTAATGCAATCGTTCGGTATGATCAACCAGACTGCCCGACAAATAAGCTTGAACAGCCTGTTCAATATCGCTGATGTCGCAGACCACGGGCTTGATATTGAGCATCACCATGCTTTGATAAGCTCCGGCTCCCATTCCTCCGCAAATTAATGCTTCGCAATCTGAAATGGCTTCCGCCATTCCGGAATGGCGATTATGTGATTGTGCATCAAAGCCATGCTTTCCTGTACCGTGATTCTCATGGTCTTCATGTTGGAAATGACCGTGCCCCAGCTTATCGCGCATTTCACGTTGGGTTACTTGGTTGTCCTCAATTGTGAACACCTGATAGTACTGGGCGCGTCCAAAATGTTGGCTAATCGTCTTTCCGTCATCGGTTATTACTGCAATTTTCATTAAGAATTGAACTCCTTTTTGGGTAAATGAGTTAAGCGATATTGTAATGATAGCGGCTTAAATCATCGTATTTATTATTCGAAGGGCAAATTACCAGGATAATCTGAGATGGATCCTCTGATACATTTTGCCAGCGGTGGGGCAGCTCGGATTGAAAAACAATACTATCTCCTGATTCGAGTAAATAGGTCTTATCGTCGATATAATAAAGCACTTTACCAGACAGACAGTAAACAAATTCGTAACCGCTATGAGTTACCGTGTTTTGACCACAACCTTCACCACCAGCCAGCGTAACGATGAGGGGTTGAAGACCATTTCCGGCAAGCCCTTTTCCTAGAATTTCGATGAGAGCATTTTCAGATGTCATTTGGGGTCGTTGTTTGTTGCGAGTGAAGACAATCTGCTCCTGAATGATCTCGGCTTCGAAAAAAGTGACGATGGGCACATTCAATGCCCCGGCAAGCGCTTGTAATGTGCTTACAGATGGAGATGTCTTCCCGTTTTCGATGAGGCTGAGCGTGTTGACATTGATATTACTGCGCTGGGCAAGAGCTCGCAAAGAGAGATTAGATACCTTTCGCATGTTGTGTATCTTTTGTCCTACGTGCACCTCGGTAGAGCCGGTATATTCTGGGATTTGGGTATCACTATTCCTTATGATGATATTTGGGGATTTATTGTTTGCTGACATGTTAAAAATTCTCAAAAACATTGCAAAGATGATTATTATGTATTATAATTATGGTTATATTATAACACTTTGTACTAATAAAATAGTACTTTATGAATACATTTTATACAGATAAATAAGAGCAATGATGCAAGTATATCTCATTCCAAAATTCTTCACAATAAGTATATATCATCTTCATACTCTCTTTACAAATCTTATTTACAATTTCGTTATTCAATTCTACAAAATTTCAACAGGTTAGGAAAGGTACATGAAAGCAATAAAAAAATATTTTAAAAGACGTATTTGGATCCGACCGGTGGTGCAGTTGTTTTTCTTCATTTTAGTTGCCATCATCGCCGTGAATCATACCCAGTCAGAAAGCGGTGGCGGGGGTGTGCCGTTTTTCTCTCAGGCTTCCGTCCACGCCATTTGCCCCTTCGGCGGGGTTGAAGCGCTCTACCAATATCTCAGCGCCGGCAGTTTTATCCCCAAGATCTTTGAATCATCCTTTATCTTGATGTTCATTGGTCTACTGCTGGCATTATTCTTTGGTCCAGTTATTTGTGGTTGGGTATGCCCATTAGGTACCATTCAAGAATGGGTTGCTATCCTGGGACGTAAATTGTTCAGACGCCGTTACAATAATTTTGTTCCCGAAAAACTTGATCAAATACTGCGATATGCGCGCTACATCGTCCTCGCATTAGTAATTTATTTCACAGCAAAAGGCGCCGCACTTGTTTTTGCAGATTACGACCCGTACTTTGCCCTGTTTCACTTCTGGGCGGCGGACACTGCTATCGGTGCCCTGATTGTTTTGGGAATAACCCTGGTTGCGGCACTCTTTGTGGAACGACCGTGGTGTAAGTATCTTTGCCCATACGGAGCGTTACTGGGTGTCTTTAATTTATTCCGCATTTTCCAAATAAAGAGAGACGAAGGTCTTTGTGAAATGGATAAAGCCTGCGATCGAGCCTGCCCGATGAATATCACGGTCAGTGCTAAGAAAGTTATCCGCGATCACCAATGTATCAGTTGTATGGAATGCACTACCGAAGCATCCTGTCCTTTTGCCGGTGTAGTTGAGTTTTCGGTAGGAGGAAAATAACATGAAAATTACATCTAAACCTTTAGCGTTGGTCATCGTTGTGGTTATCTTCGGCGGTATCGTACTGACATCAGCCATGAACTGGTGGAAAGATGGCGCATCAAAAATTCCGCGGACACTCACCCAAGGTGAAGAAGCCGGTCAGTACAACCCAGCAGATATTCGCGGATCCTATACCTTTGGGGATGTCAGTAAATATTTCAATATCCCATTCGATACGTTGCGTACTGCTTTCCATGTCCCTGCAGACAAGGATATTGCCGCGATGGCACTCAAGGATATGGGCTTGGAAGACTTAAATGTGAGTCCCCATTCAGTCGCTTTCTTTGCCGCTCTGTATAATGGTTTGCCCTTCACTGTCGAGGGTGAAGAGCTTTTCCTGCCTGTTGAGGCTGTAACCTTCCTCAAACAGCAAGGCAAGATGACACCGGAACAGCTCGCTTATGTTGAAGCCCATACGGTTACCATCCCGGCCGCGTCTGCTGCGCCGGTTGAGAAAACTCCGCAAGCAGAAGCGGCGGCTACAGTTGCTGCTACGCCGGTGCCAACCAAAAGCGAAGGCACTTCCGCTAGTAAGACCGTTAGCAGCACAACCACCTTTCAAAACCTGTTGGACTGGGGATTAACCAAAGAAGCCATTGAAAAAGTGATCGGCGGAGCCATCCCTGATCTCAATATGGCGGTAAAGAATTTTATTTCAAATAAGGGCTTGGAATTCAAAACGTATAAAGATCAACTGCAAGAAGCCTTGAATAACGTTAAATAAGCAAAAAGAATAGAGTATAAAAGTGTTTGTAGTAGGGCAATCAATTGCCCTACTACTTTTTTTAAAAGCCGATCTAATATATCGTTTGCCAGTTTATTGCTGTATCGATACATCCCAAAAACTGATGCTCTCAATATGGTAAGTTTGGGGAAAAAGATCAAAAGGTGTGATCTGGCGCAAGTGGTAACCTCCGCTGTTGAGCCGTTGGGCATCGCGCGCCAGCGTGGCAGCATCGCAGGAAACATAAACGATGGTACGTGGCTCAAGTGCCAGAATACTATCCAGAGCGGCGCGCTGCAAGCCGGCACGCGGCGGATCCACCAAAACCACATCCGGGCGTAGCTTCAAAGATGGTAAAACCCTTTCAGCGCCATCTTCATAAAGCTCCACATGATCAAACGCATCCAGGTTAATCTCAAAATCAGCACAAGCAGAAAGAGAGGACTCGATCCCGATCAAACGTTTCACCTTGGGTGCCAGAAATGCCGAAAACAATCCCACCCCACAGTACACGTCCAGAAGCGTATCCTGCGCTTCGAGTGCTAGATTTTCCAATATATGCTCGACCATGCGTTCCGCCATGCGCGAGTTAACCTGAAAGAAAGATGGGGCGGATACTTGGAAATCGCGGTCTTTGACCTGCATCACAATATGCTCGTTCCCGGCAAGCACAATCGTACCCCCCGGACTGATATGCACCGCAGAGAGCGGCAAATCCAGACCAAATTCGGGCATTTCGAGCGTGTTGCTCTCCAAGACCAATAGGACATCTTCCTCAATACCTAGCCGCAAAGAAATACGCTCCAGACCCGGGATGGATTCCAAATCGATCTGCTGCCAAAGCGTGTCAAGAGGCGCTTCGGGTAGATGACAAACATCCACTGCTATGAATTGTTCGATCCGGCTGTCGATGGACGTCTGGCGCGCGGCGAAGCCCAACCGGCATAATGGGTCTTGTGTGCTGCTTCCATTGTTGCTTACAACCGGTATGGGATGGAATTGAATGTGATTCCGGTAATTCCAGTTTTGTGGAGAAGCAATCGTCGGTTTAATGGGTGGGTTTTTCATGCCGCCGACACGTTCCAACTGCTCCCGCAGGATTGCCGCCTTGATCTCCAGTTGGCTCTCATAGGCGATCTGCTGGTAATGGCAGCCACCACACACTCCAAAATGCGGACAAAGCGGATTAATCCGAGCCGGACTTGGATCTAACACCTCTACCAGTTCGGCACGTACATAGCCGCGTTTCTCTGCCACCGGACGGATGCGCACCGTTTCTCCACCAATACCAAGGGGAACAAAGGTTGCGCGTCCATCCGTCAGGCGACCGAATGCCTCTCCGCCGTAGGCATCCGAGATTAATTTTACGATCTGAGTATCGTTTGTCAAGATTAGTGAGCTGCCTCAAATTCTTTCATGCAGTCAACCAATGCCTGTACACTTTCAATGGGCATGGCGTTGTAAATTGAGGCGCGGAAGCCGCCCACTGAGCGGTGTCCTTTGACACCCACCATCCCCTTGGCAGCCGCAAAGTCCAGGAATTCCTTCTCCAGGTCTTTATCTTCTTTTTTAAGCGAGAAAGTTGCGTTCATGCGCGATCGGTCTTCCTTTGCGACATTGCCCATGAATAATCTGCTGTTGTCGATTGTGTTATAGATCAGGTTTGCTTTGGCAATATTGCGCTTCTCCATCTCTTTCACACCGCCCATTTCTTTGAGCCATTTCAACGCCTGCAGGGCACTAAAGATGCACATCACCGGTGGTGTGTTGAACAGAGATCCCTTGGCGATATGGGTACGGTAATCCACCATAGAGGGGATGGCACGTTCGACTTTGCCGAGAAGGTCTTCGCGCACGATGACGAATGTTACGCCCGCGGGAGCCAGGTTTTTCTGCGCGCCGCCATAAATTAGCCCATACTTTGAGACATCAATTGGACGGCTGAGTATATTGGAAGACATATCTGCAATCAATGGTGCGCTCGTTTTGGGTTCTGCGAAGATTTCTGTTCCAGCAATCGTATTGTTACTGGTGATATGGAAATAATCCAGCCCTTCAGGCACGACATAATCTTTTGGAATAAACTTATAGCCACCTTCTTTGGAGGAGGCGACGACCACTACTTCACCGAAGAGTTTGGCTTCCTTGATCGCTTGAGCAGACCAGGTGTCTGTATCCAGATAACCGGCTTTGGTGCGTAAGAGATTGTAGGGGACACTGAAAAATTGGGTGCTCGCCCCGCCGCCCAACCATAAGATGGCATAACCTTCAGGAACGCCCAACAGTTCTTTAAACAAAGCCCTCGATTCATCCATAACTGCCTGGAAGTCTTTCGAACGATGGGATACTTCCAGTAAGGAAATGCCTGTACCCGCGAAATCGCGGATTGCATCAATTGTCTTTTCTTTGGCGACCTCGGGCAGAATAGCCGGTCCCGCATTGAAAACGTGTTTCTTCATAGGGTTTTTCTCCTTTTCAAGAATTAAATTTTTATGCCGTTTTGGCGATATATGATTATTATAAATTATACCTGAAGATAGAAAGATAAGATATTAGGATTGATAATTGAGTATTTTTACTCTATTCCAAAAAGTTTTGTTGTGGAATAATCTGCCATGGTAATAATATTTGCCCCATAGGATGGGAATTGAATAAGATTTCAAGAGAAAAGGATCAAGTCTGATCGACCAGCAAGGTCAGGAAAAAGAATGGTATCTAAATTGTTCATAGAGGATGCAGTCTTTGCATTGCTTAAAACGTACCCAGATGGGATCGAAATTACCCAGGCACTGGACCTATTAGCCAAAGACTATGATTATCTTACTGCCAGAGAAACGGTATGGCGGTTGCTTAACCAAAAACAGTTACGCCTGGAGATGGATCGGAAGCTTTTTCTTCCGAAATAGGGCGCAGTGATTAACCAAAGAATCTGTTTCTTACTCATTCCAAGGGTTCTGCTTATGAAAGGACACGGATTGTAGAAAGAACCGATTAAATGTTTATGTATGTTTACTTAATATTTCGCTGTTTGTATATATTTGTTAAACAATAATATTATTTTAGATAATAATACTTGATTATCCATCTTATTAATGATAAAATTAAACTAATATTCTATATCGGCAAATATAGATGCTTCGATGAGG
>JBAXBF010000074.1:0-12035 GCA_037142095.1 Chloroflexota bacterium | reverse complement strand
GGTACAACTCAGGTACGTCCTACATCTCCAAAACCACCCCAAACAAATACAAAAATATCGACTCGGGGAAAGATAAAACAGAACAAACGTTCTTCTTCGGAGTGGGTGGAGAGCCTGGGCTGTGTCGTTCGCGCCGTGGTTGTGATGTTTTTCTTCCTGATATTTATCGGCATTATCGCAGGTTCGATAGCGCTCTACCAATATTATGCGATTGCTCGAACCCTGCCCAATATTGATGAATTGCGCCAGCGTGCCGCCCAATTTGAGACGACACGGATCTTCGACCGCAACGGCAATTTGCTTTATGAAATCCTCGATCCTAATGCGGGAAGGCGTACCTATGTTTCTTTGGATAAAATCTCACCCTATATGATAGCAGCAATTATTGCTACAGAGGATAGGGATTTTTATATCAACGCTGGATATGATCCCATCGCGATTGTGCGCGCTTTCTGGCAGAACTATACCAGTGGAGATGTGGTTTCGGGTGCATCCACAATTACCCAGCAACTTGCGCGTTCATTACTTTTCACACCTGAAGAACGCAGCCAGCGCTCCTACCGGAGAAAACTGCGCGAGGCAATTCTGGCATCCGAAATCACACGGCGATATTCCAAGGATGAAATTCTGGAACTTTACCTGAATGAGATTTATTACGGTAACTTAGCTTATGGCGTGGAAGCTGCGTCACAAACTTATTTTAGCACTTCGGCTGGAAATCTCAATTTAATGCAAGCATCTTTTCTGGCAGGCTTACCGCAGGCACCATCCGTTTATGATGTCTACACCAATCATGATGCTGCCATCAAACGTACCGAACAAGTGCTCTATCTGATGTTCCAGACCAGTAAAGAGAAGGGCTGCATCTTCGTCAGTAATAGCCAACAACCGGTGTGTGTCGACCCTGTTCAGGCTGCCAATGCCGGCGGCGAAATCAAAAAATATAAATTTCAGAAGAACGACATAAAGATCAACCACCCGCATTGGGTCAACTATATCCGTTCCACTCTTGAAAGTCAATATGATTCACAAACGATATACCGTTCTGGTTTTTCGGTCTATACCACCCTTGATCCAGATTTGCAGGATCTGGCTGAAAAGACAGTGGACCAGCAGGTAAAATCTTTACAGAATCTCAATGTTCACAGCGGTGCGCTGGTGGCAATTCGTCCCAATACGGGTGAGATTCTGGCGATGGTCGGCTCAGCAGATTATTACGGAGATACGTCAACGGGTCAGGTGAATATGGCGGTCAATCCACGGCAGCCAGGGTCATCCATCAAACCCTTGACTTATGTGGCGGCTTTCGAGAAAGGCTGGACACCGGCAACCCTGATCTGGGATGTGCCTGCTGACTTCCCACCTTCTGGTGACCCAAATGACCAACGCCCGCCCTACCATCCAGTTAACTACGATGGGCGATTCCATGGACCGGCGACTGTACGCTATGCATTGGCAAACTCCTTTAATATTCCGGCAGTCAGAACGCTGCAATATGTGGGCGTGTATGGTGATCCGAACAAGCCCGGCGAATCTGGCCTGATAGGGATGGCGCGCCGCTTGGGGATCACTACGCTTACTCGTAATGATTATGGTCTTTCCTTGACCCTGGGCGGGGGTGATGTCTCCTTACTGGAATTAACCGGTGCTTATGCTGTGTTTGCCAATGGCGGACGGCGCATCCCTGCTGTTGCCATTACGCGGATCGTGGATCATAGTGGAAATGAAATCTTTCATTATCAGGTACCGGCTGGGGATCAGGCAATCTCACAGGCACACGCCTTCCTCATTTCCTCTATCCTTTCAGACAGCGAAGCCCGCACACCGACCTTCGGGGCGAACTCACCGCTCGATTTACCTTTCCCAGCGGCTGCCAAGACAGGTACGACCAACGATTTCCGGGATAACTGGACGATGGGTTACACACCTGATTTGGCGGTCGGGGTGTGGGTTGGAAATCCAGACTATAAACCTATGATTAACTCCACCGGCTTAACGGGTGCAGCTCCAATCTGGAATGCCTTTATGCAGGCTGCCGTTCCGAAGCTCACCGGGGGTAATGTCTCAAATTTCGTACGCCCAGGTGATGTCGATGAAAAAATCGTGTGTGCTTTATCTGGAACTGAACCTTCTCTGTGGTGTCCCCAGCAGCGCAATGAGTTCTTCGCCGTCAACCAGCCGCCATTATCTTCCGATTATGACTTATGGCGTGAAACACTGGTCGATACCTGGACGAATTTGACTGCCTCGCGCGAGTGCTCCGATTATACTGAAAAAATTATGACCCTCAATGTTACTGACTTATGGGCGATCAAATGGATCACCGAAGACGCAGAAGGCAAAGAATGGGCAAAGCAAATGAGTTCCAAGAAAACCGCTTTGTTCACACCTGCCCGGGAATGTAAAGCGAGCGATTCACGTCCGAACCTAGCTTTTGACTTCCCGCGAGACGGGCAAACGGTAAGTGTTAATCCACTGGATATCTATGCCCGGGTTGGTGCGACCTCAGATTTCGATCAATATCTGCTGATGTATGGTTTGGGCAGAGATCCAAAAGACTGGCAGCCTCTAGCAAAGGGCAATAATCAATACCAAAATCCCGAAAGGATATATTCCTGGGATGTAGGAAAAATCCCTTCCGGGGAGATAACGTTCCGTCTTTATATCAATAGCACGCGCAGCACGTTTGCCGAGAAATACGTGCGCATCAATCTGCAGGTGCCGACTGTAACTGGCACTACAACTCCCACCATGACATTCACCCCTACGCCTACCCTGACCATTACTCCGAGCGTGACTCCGACATATACGCCGGTCATTCCTACTTTGATACCTCCGAGCATTACGCCGACCTTTCCACTACCACCTTCTCCGTTGCCAACAGCTACATTTCCACCACTTCCACCAACGTTGGTGCCGCCACCAGTTATCTCGGATACGCCTTTCCCAACTTTGCCAGTCGGATCGGATACACCCCTACCACCCCCGCCACCTCCCCCTGCGGATACTCCCCTCGGAACGCAGGGAAATTCGAATTAATCATAAAATCATGAAAATTCAAGTACCTTGCCATGCTATCCATTCGGTGGTATCCTAACCGCCATGCGAATCACCCGAGATATTTTACATAAAGCCGCCCGTGAATTGGTGGATGAACGTGTTAAAACAGAACGGGACATCCTGGCTATCTATCTATGTGGCTCAACACTCGAGGAAGAACCGCTACTGGGGGACAGTGGGGATATTGACCTGGTCTTTATTCATTATAATGAAGCGGAGACACGGCGAGAAATTGTGCGCTTGAATGACCAGATTCACCTGGATATTCTTCACCATCCCAATACAGTTTATAACCAACCGCGCCAATTGCGCACCGATCCCTGGTTGGGAACGACCGTTTTCGACTGTAAAGTACTCTATGACCCCCAACATTTTATGGATTTTACAGTCGCAAGCGTCCGTGGTCAGTTTGATATGCCTGAAAATGTATTGGCACGCGCCAAGATTCAAGTGAAACAAGCCCGCCAGATTTGGACAGGATTACAATTGAATCCACCTTCATCTGGTGCACCAGCATTGGCGAAATATTTGGAGTCGTTAGAACGAGCGGCAAATGCGATCGTCTCACTGAATGGGCATCCTCTGACCGAACGGCGTTTCCTGGCGCGTTTGCCTTATTATGCTGAAGCAGCGGGCGTTCCTGGTATGGCGGTTGGAATGCTGGGTTTGTTGGGTGGCTTGTCGTTAGAGAAGAAGATTCTCTCGAGCTGGCTGCCTGCATGGGAAGCGGCGTATAGAGCCGTTAACGCGTTTCCAGATGCACCCGTACAATTGCATTCGTATCGATTGGTGTATAACCGTTCTGCTCTGGAGACTTGGATAGAGAGCCCACAGCCAGTGTATGCACTCTGGCTTCTCTTGCGTACCTGGACAATGATTGTTTGTACATTGGGAGATGAAAATTTCCACATTGAATCATGGCAGCATGTCAGCCGCTATTTGGGTCTAATCGATGAGAACTTCGAACAACGCCTTTCAGCGTTGGATGCCTATCTGGATACAATTGAAGAAGTCCTCGAAGATTGGGGGCGGGAACATGGCATTAAGGAATAATGTTTCACGTGAAACATTTACCCCAAAAAACATCACAATTTTCTCGTCACCAGGATAGATGGGCGGTGTTATAATAGAAACATTCTTATTATGATAAGAAAGATATCATGGTGAAAATATTTTCTCCCGTTCTCGCTCCGATTATCCGTTCACGCTGGGAAGCCTTGGCGATCAGCGTTGCGGCTGTTCTGCATGTGGCTTTAATTACAGTTGGTTTGCCTGGCTGGCAATGTCCCATCAAAGCGGTAACAGGTGTACCATGTCCGGGTTGTTTCCTTGGAACTGCCATCAGTCTGCTTCTCAAAGGGAAGCTGCAGCAGTCGCTGGGGATGCATGCCTTTGCACCAATCGTTGTGCTCGGAGTTGGGTTTATTGGGGTTGCTAGTCTGCTGCCTGATACAGTCCGTCTCTCGGTTGTTCAAAAGACTGCTGAAATTGAACGGCGGACGGGCATAACGGCGATTATCTTGTTTGGTTTATTATTCTATTGGAGTCTCCGGCTGTTCTGGTTTGGTTTTGGATAAGATTTCTTAGGTTATCTATTCTTCAAGAAAGAGCAGTCGATTGTTAATATATTTATTATAGGTAGATTGAATTGTGAATTTGAAAAGGAGAATAAAATGTTAGGCGTTATATCGAATATTGTAAGTATTGTTGCTTGGATCGTTGGCATTTTGGTGTTGATAAAGTTATTTAAAAAGGAAGGTGTTCTCAAGGGTATTCTTGGCATCATCTGTATGCTCTATACATTCATCTGGGGATGGATGCATCATAAAGAAGAAGGTATCACCACCATAATGTGGGTTTGGACAGCTATCATTATAGTGTCCATGGTGTTCGGCGGGGTTGTAGCGAGTTCAATAGCCTCATCTGCCGCAGGTAGTTCATACCTTTCTTTATTCATCTAGTTTGAAATCTTGCAGTTTGTTTTTATAAGACCTAGGTTGGCAGCCGGAGACTCCTGCTCGATTATTTCTTAATCTCAACTTGCATATCCTGTTAATTTCTGTGATATACCGAAATCAATATGGATATGCAGGTTTCGTTTTAAATTCTATTCTTTAGATAAAACATCCGGTTTCAACTTCCCCTAAGGCTAAAATTAAATCTTCCCGGCGCATGATGACCCCCGCGCCAGATTCCCCCGAACCAAAAGAAATTTCCTCCTGCTTCAATACACTTTCATCTACTAAAATTCGCATTTGTTGGGGTAGACCGAAGGGTGCAACCGTACCAATGACATAACCGGTAACTTCCAATACCTCTTCCTTGGTCGCCATTGTCAGACGTGATTGACCAAGATAGCGCCGTAACGCCGACCATGAAATCTGGCTTGGTCCGGCAATCAGCACTATCGCATATTGATCTTTCCCCAAATGAAAAACGATACTGCGCACAACTTGTTCGGTTTTTTGACCACGTTCACGGGCGGCCTGTTCGATCGACTCAATCGCTCCTGGGTGGCGGAATAAATGATGGGGGATATTTAATGCTGTCAGAGCGCGTGTTACGGGGGTGGAATCATCAATCATATTTACCAGTTTCTTTCTGTTTTATTGTCAAATTGTTAATTTGAGAAAATGGATGGAAAATTCTAATATCAAGGGTTTTGTTTGACAGGATTTACAAGATTTGCAGGCCGATTATTAATTACGCTTCATGTCCTGAAAATCCTGTGCATCCTGTCAATAAGGTGATTGCCTGATTAAGAGCTCATTCGCTTAGAGTGATAAAACCTTCGGTAAAATATATTTATCTACATCGCCATCGTTTTTGGGAGCAGGTACATCGCGGAAGAGATACCAGTTTTCAAGATGTTCGACCGTAGCACCGGGTTCGAGTTTTACCATCGGACCGACTGTCTCCAGTTCTAGCATATCCGCATTGGTGAAAGTCTCAACCGAACAGCCAAAGTCAGGATATGTTGCGCCGGGCACGGGGATGAAGGTTTTAACAAACAAATTATTATGGTTGGCATAAGCTGCCCAACCGTTCAGGTTCATATATCCGACTTTTTGTGGGGTCTCTGCTTTGGGGTCCTGGCGCAGAAGGATATATTTCTTTCCCCATGTCCAGCGTGGATCGGACATATCGGTGTATGCCCAGATGGTCAGGGAATTGGTTGGCAGGAGATTTTCTGTGTGAGTACCGCGGGGTGGTAGAGGCAGGATGCCGACGCCGCCGGTTGTCATTACGGAGAGCGCCCAAATCGCCAAATCCACTGCCCATAAACCATTATTTTTTAGGCGGTGTGTAACTTTTACCATATTTTTGTCATCTGCCATCGCGAAGTCAATTTCCTTCTGGATGCCGGTGGTTGGCTCGGTGGGCTGGATGACTCGGATGAATCCAGTGTGTTCTTCTAGTTTAATTGGAAAATTATCCGGGTAGTACGTGCGCGGTATACTTTCTGGGGCATGCCATAGGCGGTGTCCGCCGAAAATGTGCCAATTATCTCCGCCGGTCTTGCCATGTTCTGCGAGGTACTCGGCGAATTCGTTTGTGCCCCCTTTGAAACCCCATGCTGAAACTCGAGGTCCAACGTCGGTTGTTACGACCAATTCGATTTCTTTATTCGAAAGACGGTAACAGTTTGACCATCCATGAAAATTAATTTTTTCCAAAGTTGTCATTTTGTTTCTCCTATTATCTTAGTAATTTATTGATTAAATCGGGCGATGGGACCATCGTTCCGAATTAAGTCCTTCAGAATGTAATAAGGTACCATAACAGTTTGTGGTCCGGCGGCGTAAGATGCCACCTGATAGGGATCAAACGTTATCAACAGTCCATCAGCGGTAATATTCCAATTGCGATAATTTTCCTCTGTCGCAGCAGCTCCATCCGGATTCTCCAATACCTGACTCTCCTGGACTTGATGCGTGCAGTATGCAGATATCAACGGCAGATAAGCTGCGTTGGGATAGAATAAATCTGCCAGCGGTAACACTTTTCTTTGATTAAGATCCTCATTGATTGAGGATGTAGATTGATTCGGATGTGCCGCTTCTGCTAGATAAGTATAGATGTTTATCCTCAGGCTGATGATTTCATCCAAAATGAGGATTTCTTCGTAAGATATCTCAATTGAGCTCGTCGATTGAAGATTGGATGGATTGGGTCCTTCTTGAACGGATTGTTTGAAAGATTCCACTTGTGCGGCGATGAGCTGATCGACGGCGGCGTTAAACTGCGCCGCTGCGGCAGAATCACCTTCCAAGAAAGGTTTCACTATCTTGATACTGAAAGGAGGATTTTGCCCTATTTCTTCACTTTGTTTGGAAGTCACAACGGGTATGTTGGCTGGTGGTGTGGGCGTGGATGTTCCTTCTTCAGTGGGTGGATCGAAAACAGGCAGCGTCGGTGTAGCGGTGCGCGTTGGGGGTGATTCCGTCGGCGTCTCAGTCGGTTTATTGATTGCCCGAGTGAGATTACATGCCATTCCCAGTAAGGCAATGAAAACGATAATTAATACAATAAAACGCAAAATATTTTTCACTTTATTCTTTGTCTTGTACCTTATTGAAACGAGGTTGGAAAATATTATACCACTACAAATTGGTGAATGGAAACGGTTTTCGTTGGTGATGATGTTATAATGTATCCAATGCAAACACTTATCGCAATAGACCTTGAAACAACCGGATTAAATTCAGATTTGGATACTATTATTGAGATTGCTGCTGTACGATTCGACGGTGATAAAGTTTTGGAGGAATGGACAACCCTGGTCAATCCAGGACGTCCCATCCCACAAGCGATCACGCAATTGACAGGAATCACGCACGAGATGGCTGCACCCGCACCCTATCTCGATGATATTTACCCAGATTTCCTGGAATTTGTTGGTGCGGATCCTGTCGTCGGTCATAATATTGCTTTTGATCTAAGTTTTCTTTACCCGAAGGGCGGCTTCAAACGGAATATTGCCATCGATACATATGAGATCGCGGCTGTTTTATTACCCAGTGCAGAGCGCTATGCGTTAGGTTCCCTGACGAAAGTTCTTGATATCCCAGCCCCCGAGTCCCATCGTGATCACGGGGCACACGGGGCTTTGGTCGATGCCCGGATGACCCATTCACTCTTTATGCGCTTGTTTGAGAAGGCAGTTTCTTTACCGCTGGATTTGCTGGCGGAAATTGTACACCTGAGCGAGAAGGTCGAATGGAGCGGGCGTTGGGCATTTCAACAGGCATATTATTATGCTACTGAGAGGCATTCCACAAAACGTCCTCAACGCGGCAGGGTTTTTGATCTCTCGTATGCCCCAATTTTCTCTGATAAGGGACGTGCTCAGGCATACCAACCACTGCAGGATAATAACCAACCCAAAGGGTTGAATGTTGAAGATGTGGCTGCTTTATTAGAACACGGCGGTGCGTTTTCACACCATTTCCCACATTTTGAGCACCGTCCTGAACAGGTTGAGATGTTGAGTGCCGTAACCCGGGCGATATCCGAGGGGAAGCATTTGCTTGTTGAAGCAGGCACAGGGACGGGGAAATCCATGGCATATTTAATCCCGGCGGCTCTTTATGCTATTCAGAACCAGCGCCGGGTGGTGATATCGACCAATACGATTAATTTGCAGGAACAGTTGATAAAGAAAGACATTCCTGATTTACAGGCAGCCTTGGGGATTGACCTGCGAGCCGTTGTTTTGAAAGGGCGTGCGAATTATATCTGCCCGCGTCGTTTGAAGAATTTCCTTCACCGTGATTTGGAAAATGCTGACCAGGTGCGGGTTCTTTCGAAGGCTCTTGTCTGGCTTCTGGAGACAAAGAGCGGTGACCGTAGTGAAATTACCTTGCATGGTGGAAACGAAATGCAGGTCTGGAATATGATCTCCGCCGAGGATGATGGCTGTACGTCGGAAAATTGTGTCAAACACAGCGGCGGAACCTGTCCATTTTACCGCGTGCGGATTGCCTCTCAAACCGCTCATCTCCTGATTGTCAATCATGCTCTCCTTCTTTCGGACGTGGCAACAGGCAATCGCGTTTTACCAGATTACGATTATCTTATCGTTGATGAAGGGCACCATCTTGAGGCTGCTACTACGAATGCGCTGAGTTTCCAGATTACGCAAACCGACCTGGAAAGAATGTTGCGCGAATTGGGTAGTGCAAGTTTTGGACTACTGGGTAAACTGATGAGCAATGCTAATCACCTATTACCCCCTGACCAGATTGGATCGCTCAATTATCTGGTGGAACAGGCAACTACGCAAGCTTTCCGTTTTCAACAATTGAACCACCAGTTTTTTGTGATGCTCGGGCAGTTCTTGTGGGAACAACGCCAGGGAAAACAGATGGGGCAGTATTCTCAGCAGGAGCGGATTCTACCTGCAACCCGCACTCAACCAGCCTGGATGGATGTGGAAGTTAAATGGGATGATGCCGAACATGCTTTGAAAGCCCTGTTGGCTACCGGCGCACAATTGGTACGTTCGACAGGTGAAATGGCGGAACATTTCCTGGAAGAAATTGGGGATACCTTCACCAGTATAAGTGATCTATTTCGCAGATTGGGTGAGGCTTATACCCAATTGCATAACTTGATGTTTGAACCGACAGCCGATCGTATTTATTGGGTGGAGATGCAACCGAGTGGCAAACGTCTCATGCTTCAATCGGCTCCTCTACATGTTGGCTCCCTGATGGAAAAGCATTTATGGTACGATAAAACCTCCGTCATAGTTACCTCTGCAACGCTGACGACCGCTGGAGAGTTT
The DNA here is from genome assembly GCA_037142095.1 of Chloroflexota bacterium. Classification (GTDB taxonomy): domain Bacteria; phylum Chloroflexota; class Anaerolineae; order Anaerolineales; family DRKV01; genus JBAXBF01. Next base: position 2,185 of record JBAXBF010000074.1, on the reverse strand, counting down.
GACTACATCCGCGAGCGGCTTAACGCTCAAGACGCTGAAGAATTGGTGCTTGGATCGCCCTATGATTACGAAAATTCTGTTCTTTTATACCTGGTTAATAATATTCCTGAACCGAATGAGCAGGGATACCAGCGAGCTGTAGAGCGCGGCTTAATCAATTTGTGCCACGCTACCGGCGGCAGAACTTTAGTCCTTTTCACAGCAGTTAACCAATTGCGTGCGACTGCTCAGGCTATTAAACCGATTCTAGAAAACCGCAGCGGTGTTCTAGTTTTGGAGCAGGGGGAAGGAGCATCGCGGCATGCCTTGTTGGAGACCTTTCGGAATACACCCCAAGCTGTTTTGCTTGGTACGCGCTCTTTTTGGGAAGGAGTTGATGTGCCGGGAGATGCGCTCTCTGTGCTGGTAATTGCGAAATTACCCTTTGCTGTGCCGTCAGACCCAATTGTGGCTGCTCGCTCAGAGACCTTTGAAAATCCTTTTAGCCAATATTCGTTACCGGAGGCGATCTTGTTGTTCCGACAAGGCTTTGGACGACTGATCCGCTCCCAATCTGATCGTGGGGTGGTGGCTGTCTTTGATAAACGTCTCCTTACCAAGCAGTATGGGCGCCAATTCCTCGACTCGCTGCCCGCATGCACCAAGCGCGCCGGCACCATGGATGAATTACCGGGAGTCACGGTAAAATGGTTGAATATCTAAAGTAGGGGGAATCGTTATGAGTGTTGAATATGAAGCCGTGATAGGCTTGGAAGTTCATGCGGAGATGCAAACCGATTCGAAAATGTTTTGCTCATGCCGTGTTTTGGATAATACCGAAGCGCAGCCGAACAGCGCTGTCTGTCCGGTGTGCGCAGGGATGCCTGGGGTCCTGCCGGTGATAAATCAGAAAGCGATCGAATATGCCCTCAAGGTGGCATTGGCGTTGCATTGCCAGGTGAACCGTACCAGTATTTTTGCCCGTAAAAATTACTTTTATCCAGATTTACCCAAAGGATACCAAATTTCCCAATACGAGGAACCTCTGGCTGAGAATGGACATCTGGTGATTCATACCTCGCTAGGAGAACGGAGAATACGCATCCGCCGGGCGCATATGGAAGAAGATACAGGAAAACTCACGCATACGACCCGCGATGAAGTCTCTTATTCACTGGTCAACCTGAATCGCGCTGGTGTGGCGTTGTTGGAGGTTGTCTCTGAGCCGGATATGAGTTCATCGGAAGAAGCTCGTGCTTATGCCGCTTCTTTAAGGGCTGTGCTGCGCTGTCTGGGAGTCAATTCGGGAGATATGGAGAAAGGGGTCATTCGATTCGAAGCGAATGTATCAATTCGCCCTCAAGGCAGTGACGAATTAAATACACGGGTCGAAATCAAAAACCTGAATAGTTTCCGCGCACTGGAACGATCTATTGACTATGAAATCAAGCGTCAAACCCAGGTCGTGGAGAATGGGGGAAAAATTATTCAAGAGACTCTCGGGTGGGATGAAAATCGCAATGTAACCTACTCACAACGCAGCAAAGAACATGCGCACGATTACCGTTATTTTCCCGAGCCAGACTTACCACCCCTCATTGTCGAAAACGAATGGGTAGAGCGATTAAGAGCTTCTATGCCAGAACTGCCGGATGCACGTGCCCGCCGTTTTCAATCCCAATATGGGTTAAGTCCATACGATGCGGATGTACTTATTACCGAACAAGCGGTCGCGGATTATTATGAAGCCGTGATCGCATCTGCACCCAAAGCTTCACCAAAAACCATTGCGAACTGGATTACGGGTGAATTATTTGCCTTGATGAATCGTTCTGGAACAAACCCGGATGAAATGCAGTCCTCAGCATTCAACGTGCCACCACAGGCTCTGGCAGGCTTAATCAATCTGTTGACAGAGAATGAGATCAATCAAAACACAGCCAAAACGGTGCTAACCGAGATGTTTGAAAGCGGCAAGACACCTGGTGATATCGTAATACAGCGTGGTTTGCGCCAGATTTCTGATTCTGATCTGATTGCCAGTTTAGTTAAACAGGTATTGGATGAAAATGCAGTTCCGGTGCAAGATTACCTCAATGGTAAGGATACCCTCTTAAACTGGCTCTTTGGACAAATTATGCGGGCAGCAAAAGGAAAAGCAAACCCCCAGATACTGCGCGCCGAGTTGGATCAGCAAATCGATCTT
>JBAXBF010000073.1:0-12254 GCA_037142095.1 Chloroflexota bacterium | reverse complement strand
ATATTAGCAACTTCTTTTTCAGTAAGAACAGAATTAATCTCGCGAGTAACAATACTTTTACTATTAGCATTGGTATTAGCGTAAACGATCTGAGAATCGCGAACTAATGTCCCCTTATACTCTACCTCGCCTTTTTCAACTTTCCAACCATCCATTGTAAATGCCAACGCACCATAAGCCAGAACCCATTCTCCATTATACTGACGAGAAATATGTACATGACTGCCTGTAGAATGTCCCCCTTCGCAAGACGGATGGCCAATATGATCCCCCAAATTCAGACGAGTGCCTGCAAGAACCCGATCTTTCGTAGCAATATGGAAATAAGAAACTACCCAACCGGTTCTTTCATCTCCATCACTATCCAGATCCAGGACGACCCTACCTGGTTCTGAACGAGTTACAATACCAGGAGCTACTGCGGTCGCCCATTCTTCTGAAGTTTCACAACCAAATAAATTCGATGGCGGTGCAAAATCTAATGCAGCCCAAGGCTGTCCATCCTCTCCCCATGCAGTGTGAGGCCCACCGGTGAATGCCCATGTCTTTCCCAAATCGAAAGGAAGTATAAATTCTGGTTGTTTGAGATTTTTTGGAATATGAGGCTTATTTGACGCCCAAGCATCTCCAAATAAGTGATTATAGGTTGCAGCAAATCCCTCTGGAGAAATTGCATATTTAAAGACGTAAGCGGGCCTTATCATAAAAAAGAAATTTTGAATTGCCACAGATGCTGCATTTTCCCTGGGATCTGGTTTTAAAATATTTCCATCTTTACCAATGATAGACGTAATCGACCCATCTCGCCAGGAATAATAACCATTATTCAATTGATGAGCCACCCACATTACTTGATTATAAAGATATTGGTGACGAGGATTTTTATAACCCATCGGAAAGAGAAGACTTTCTTCCGTTGGATTGGCTTCTGATAATGCACTCGATTGATATTCTAACAGAGCCAATAATAAGCGCGGGCTAATGCTATATGCCTGCGCTGCATTATCTACAATCTCTGCACCCTTACGATTACCAATCCCATCAAATCCAACATATTCTCTTAACCAACCTGGATGACTATTAACGAATGCTAGTGTGTTAAACCCAACTTGTGCGGGACCATTAATAAAAAGACTATTGGGGAAAATCAGATATGGGCTTTCTAACGATGTCACTGATTTTGTTGGTAACTTAACGGCTGTTCCTGAAGCCAAGGTTGTCTCTTGGCTAGAAATAAATTCATTATCATCATCAATTTCCTTGACGGTCGTTTTAAAACGGACAGCCAATCCTGGTAAGGTATCTCCGGTCTCAGATATATAAGTAATGTACTTATCAAGGGAAAGGTCAGAATTATTCAGTGTATTGCCTGAATCTATCAATGATTTAGCAAACGCCGCTTCGGGAATTAAAGCAGTAAAAGAAAATAATAAGAAAATTAATATCCTTTGTAAAATTCTTATGGTCTTTTTGAAATAACGTACCTGATTAATAATCATAGATTCTCCAGAATAATTACAACACTACTTGTAATCATTACAATATTACAACATGCGTTGCTATTAGTCAATAGTACAGATGTAATAATGAATCTTAATATAAATGGTATTTAATCACATCCATATTATCCATATTCAAAAAGGAATAATGAAAAGCAGCGTTTAATTACGATATCGAGTAATTAAATTATACAACAGAAACGGAGAATGTATTCAACGTAAAAAAGGTTTCTTCTACAAAACCAAAAAAGATCGTCGTAATCGTGTTTTGGTTTCTATACCATCCCAAATTTAATATTATCTAATTTATCTGCCTTGTAATTTACTCAATAGTTCCCAGGCTCCCTTCTCATTATTTCCCACTACATCAGCCATACCACAATCTTTAAGGCATTGCTCGATAGGACCAAACTCCCAGCGAGCTGAAGCTTTATTCTTGGAAGTAACACGGTGCGCTGCACAAACCGAACCATCAAAAAACCAAAAAATAACATAGGTCACACCACTCTTACCAATTACTTCATAAACAGTAGCCTTTTGGGCTGTGTTCCAAAAATCTGACGCTGCCGACATGGAGACCTCCAAATATATAAGGATGAGTGAGTCAATGTTTAAGTCGAATGAGGGAACTTATTAAATTCCATACTCCGAAAATATAAAAACATTTATATCGTATATCTTTATTTTAACACGGAAAAGTAAAAAACGGATAGTTTCACTATAGAGTATGCTATAATTTTACAAACACCCCATAATGGAGGAAAAATCATGGCTTATAAATATATTCGAGTTCCACAACATGGTGGCATAATATCTTTAATAAACGGCATCTTGAACATTCCGGATGAGCCGATCATCCCATACATCGAAGGAGATGGTACCGGTAGAGATATTTGGCGTGCCTCGGTCCGCGTATTTAATGCCGCTGTTGAAAAAGCCTATCAAAGCAAACGTAAGATTCATTGGATGGAAGTCTATGCTGGTGAAAAGGCATATAACACTACCGGTTCATGGTTACCAGAAGAGACAATTGAAGCTTTCAAAGAATTTCTTGTAGGAATCAAAGGACCGTTGACAACACCGATTGGTGGCGGTATGCGTTCGCTTAATGTGGCGCTGCGCAAATTTCTAGATCTATATGTCTGCCAGCGCCCCGTACAATACTTTTCAGGAGTTCCATCTCCGGTCAAACACCCTGAAGATGTTAATATGGTTATCTTTCGCGAGAACACAGAAGACATCTACACCGGCATCGAATTTGAAAACGGTACACCTGAAAATATCAAATTCAAACAATTATTTAAGGAAGCATTTCCCCAAGAATTTGCCAAAATTCGCTTTCCTGATACAGCCGGTATTGGCATTAAACCAGTATCCAAAGAAGGTACTTATCGGTTAGTACGTGCTGCCATCCGATGGGCTCTAGATAATAAACGTAAAAGTGTCACACTGGTTCATAAAGGCAATATTATGAAGTACACTGAAGGCGCGTTCCGAAACTGGGGTTATGAGTTAGCAATGACTGAGTTTCGTAACGAGACATATACCTGGGCACAGTGGGAAGAAACCGTAAACGAGAAAGGTGAAGATACTGCTAACGCAGACCAGGAAGCTGCGATTAAGTCAGGAAAACTACTCATTAAAGATGTGATTGCCGATATCGTATTTCAGCAAACAATTACACGTGCGAAAGAATTTGATGTATTAGCAACAATGAACCTTAATGGTGACTACCTTTCAGATGCACTTGCTGCACAAGTAGGTGGTATAGGCATTGCGCCAGGCGGTAATATCAACTATGACAGTGGAGCTGCCGTCTTTGAAGCTACTCATGGTACAGCACCTAAATACGCCGACAAAGATATGGTTAATCCAGGTTCAGTCATTCTTTCTGGTGAGATGATGTTCCGTTACCTGCGTTGGAACGAAGCGGCTGATCTTATCATTAAAGGGATTAAAGGTGCCATCAGCGCAAAGACCGTTACTTATGATTTTCATCGCCTTATGGAAGGTGCTTTGAAGGTTAAGTGTTCAGAATTTGGTGATGCAATCATATCCCATATGGATGATTGAGAGGATTCCATCATATGTATACCGAAGTGGTCGATTGAAAATAAACGGAATAGATAAAGAAGAAGGAGCTGGATGATTCTTCTTCTTTATCTATTCAATCACGCCAATCATATCTTCTTGGAGCATAGCTAACATGTGTACCAAGGATATACGGTTCCAAAGATCGCGTTCGTTATTCGATCTCACGCGAAGGTAGTTATCTGTCAAACCTGATAAGAGAAAACTCCCATCTGGATTCTTAACTGCACTTTCCCATAGAACTTCCAGTTTTTTTCCAATAAAATGTTGTCTGTAACGAAGAGATGTTTCTGAAAAGACTACGCGCATCTCAGCATTTCTCTTTTTACGTACAGGCATTGGGATTTGATCTGGCATCATTGCAGCGACAGTCCCAGGTCTTTCAGAGTAAGTGAACACATGTCCACCAGCAAAATCGAGCTTTCGAACAAAAGCCATACTTTCAGAAAATTCTTCATCAGTTTCACCCGGAAAACCTGCTATGATATCCGTGGTGAGGGCGACATCAGGAATGACTTTACGTAAGGAGGCAACAATAGAATAATAAGCTTGCTGTGTTGTGTGGCGTGCCATTCTCCTCAGTGTTGCATTACAACCGGATTGTAAGGGTAAATGCAAATGACGACATAAACGTGGGTCCCGCCATAAGTCAAAAAAGTGGTCGTCCAGATCCCATGGCTCCAGAGAGGACAATCGTAAGCGGGGAATATCTGTTTGCATTAAGATGGCTTCAATCAACTCGCGCAGATTCGATTTTCCTTCGAGGTCCTCACCCCAAGAACCAAGATGAACACCGCTCAAGATAACCTCCTGTGTACCACTTAAGTAAGCAGATTGGATATCAGAGATCACATTTTCCAACCGACGGCTACGTGCTCTCCCACGCGCCAAGACGGTAACACAATAAGTGCAATGATTATTACAACCATCTTGCACCTTAAGAAATGTACGCGTTCGATGACGGGGACCCGGAACTCCTCCAGCGAAAGTTCGCTTGTCGTTTTCTAAATGACCATCTTCTGAAAAAGCCAAAATGGGCAAATCATCTTTGAATGGATTAGTAATGACTCGCGATACACCTGGTAATGCCGCAACCTTCTCTGGCTCCAGAGTCGCCCAACACCCTGTAACGATTACATCATTTGCTCCAGCGTTAATTAACCGACGAATTTTTTGGCGCGAGTCAGACTCGGCTTTGGCTGTAACACTACATGTATTTACGATTGCTAGATCAGCTTCTTGAGGTGTAGCAACAAGTGTATGTCCGGCAGAGTGGAATTGCCGCGCAAACATTTCAATTTCAGATTGATTGAGCCGGCAACCGATTGAGTCTAGATAAATTCGCATTTATGGATTTTTAACTACTAAGTTATCGAATCTGATGTCCGCCACAGAATCCGTTTCGGTACGCGTAACAAATCCAATATTTCCATTTCCCAATTCGGTATCTTGAACAGAAGACACTTTTTCTCCGTTAATATATAATGCGAGTGTATTATTAATACAATCTACCCGCAGATGGTTGGTCACGTTGCCCTTCTTGATGGTATCTGAAGTTTTAAGCATATTGGGGCCATCAGTGCCAAGCATAACAGGGCCATTTCCATCCACAACCTTACCAATTCCATAATAGCCTGCGCTGTTAATAAGGAAAATGTAGAAATTTCGATCATCTGTTGCTCTGCAAACAACACCGAAAGAACACTTATCGGTTCCGGCGGCTTTCGTAACATCAACGTCGATAATCGTATCATTGAATACTTTATTGGCTTTTGCGATTGACAGATATGAAGGCACTTTTAGGGTCATCCGATATGTACCATTATTATAGCCTACACGTCCTTGCTGGGTAGTCATTGTTTCCCACCCGGTACCTGGATCTGAAAAATCATCTTGATAGATTACCTTACCAGATAGAACCTTTGGATCTTGAGTTGGTCGGGCTGGTTTACAAGCTGATATTACGATTGTAAGGAAGAAAGTAACAATGATAGCTTTCATTATTTTATTCATTGAAATCCACCTTATTATTTATATATTCTGAGATGAAGATACTTTATTTAAATACGCTAATAAATACAATTTATAATGGCTTCAAGAGAAGCCACATAACTCATCAGTTTTTTCTTATCCTTCAAAGGTTATAATTTTAACACACTTAAGCTCTGTGTCACAGTAATTCCCCCTTCTTTGAAATCTTATTCAAGGAAAATAACGGTGTTGAAAAAGACATTATTTTTTCTTAGTAATGACAATCGTTACATCATCATACCAATGATTCGATCCTATAAAGTCCCTTAATGCTGTCTCCAATGTTTCCATTAAATTATCAACCGATAACTGACCATAATTAATAATCACTTTTTCCAGACGCTCTATCCCAAAGGATTCTCCTTGTTCGTTAAGTGCATCGATAACACCATCCGTATAAAATACAATAAAATCCCCTGGTCTAAGGGAAACTGTACATTGTTCAAAAGCAGCGTCGATATTTACTCCAAGGGCCATCGCTGTAACAGGAAATTCTTCTAATAATTGTGTATCCATTCGGAAAAGAAGTGGGGATGGATGCCCAGCGTTAACATAAATAATATTTCCATCTGTTGGATTAATCTTGGCATAGACGAGCGAGACAAATAATCCTTGATTTGATTCTGTACAAATTAAACAGTTGGCATTTTTTATAATCTCCGCAGGCTTTTTTAAATTCGACACACTATTACGAACACTATTTCGAGCAAAAACCATGAACAACGAAGCAGGTAATCCTTTATCGGTCACATCACCAATAACCAGATTCGTATACCCTTGACGGTCGATAATAAAGTCATAATAGTCTCCGGCGATTTCGCGTGCAGGGAACCAACGTACTGCATACTCCCAATTATCGTCGATGGGCAATTCACTTGGAAGCAGACTCATCTGGACGCGCTGCGCCATTTTTAGTTCTGCGGTATATTCCTGAATACGTCTTTCAAGTTGGATGTTAGAATCTTCAATCTGCTGGAGATAGATTTTTTCTTTATCGCGTAGCTTTTTCTTTTCAAGACTCGCATTGATCCGGGCATTTAGGAGAACTTTATTAAACGGCTTTAAAAGATAATCCTCTGCTCCAAGTTCGATGCAACGCGCAACACTTTCAATATCATCAATACCGGATATAATAATTACTGGAATATTATGTAGTTCAGGATCAACTTTCAATTCTTCTAGCACTTGATAACCATTCATGATGGGCATCATGATATCTAAAAGGATAAGATCAAAACGATTCTGGCGGATTAAGTCTAATGCTTCACGCCCATTTTCCGCAGTCAATATCTTAAATCCGCGTCGCTCCAGCCTGCGTTTGAGAAGGACGCGGTTATCATCATTATCATCAACAATCAGAATGTCAGCAGTTTGAGATTGCATTGCCTTTATCACCCTATGACGGTTGGCATTATAACACCTTAATTATTTTATAATCCTTTTTTCAAAACTCTGGACCAGTTACCATGCATGATTGCTTCTACGTCCTCTGTGCTATAACCAATCCGAAAGAGCTCGTCAATAACCCGCCGCATATCAGCGATCGTATTCATTTCTTCAGGAATTGATTCATAACCAAAACCACCATCAAAGTCAGAGCCTATAGCAACATGCCTCCCATTGCCAGTAAGTTGATTAACATGATCTATCGCGGCAGTAATCGTAGAAACCTTTACTTTAGCCCGCCCGGCTTCGCGATTCCAGCCTGGTAAAAGGAATGCGTTATAAGGCACAATCCCCATCACACCATCGCGATCTGCTAATTTCCTAATCATTTCATCCGAGAGTCCTCGATCTGTTGGACAAAATTTGCGTGGATTGGCATGGCTGGCGATGATTACCCCCGGATAAGAACTTACAGCCTCATAATACGCCTCTTCCGCAAGATGAGAGAGATCAAGAATCATATTTAAATTTGCCATGTTTTCTAATAAAATCCTGCCTATGTCACTGAGTGGTCCTGGCTCACCCGTTCCCCCTGCATAACGTGTACCTTTCCATGATAAACCAATAATTCGCACACCTGCTTCCCACCAACTAAATACATCATCCGGACGAACTATTGGATCGGCACCTTCCATCAAGATTACTAATCCGATCTGACGTTCATTTTCACCTTGCCAGGAAGCAATTACTTCATTGAAATCTATTTTGGAAGTAACAACCCGAAAAGAAGAATCCTGATCTGCCAGACGTTTATAAATATCTATTTGCTGCATTGCGAGTGCTTCCGCCTCTTTGGCTGTACTATAGATTATTTTTTCTCCTGGGTGACCGTGGCGTTCCGGAGCCGAGAAAAGAGTGGCAAAAATTACTCCAACCTCACCTACTAACCATTCAGGTTTTCCGACGGTACAATTACCGGTAATTTCGGGTACCCGAGTACCTCGTTCAAGCTCCCTGGTTTTGAACGCACTTTGACGAGGGTCACGTCCAAATTCCATCACATTAAAAGCAATGTCTTCATGTCCATCGATAATAAGCATATTTCTTGTCCTTTTTTCTCGATTGATCGTATTCATCAAAGTACACCTGTAGGGAGTCAATTTCTTTTCAGGTAAGTCACTATAGTTTTAAATCCCGGATCTTACCGGGTTAAAATACATCGGTGGTTGTAAACCGGATGGAATAGGACATTGGTATGGATGTGCCTTTAATCCATCTTCAAATTCATTTCGGATTGGAATCAGCCGCTCTGGTTCGGCAAAAAGGTCAATGGCACTTAATGCCATGATCTTAGCAGCATGCAACATTCCTTTATGTCCAATTGACATTCCAGCCGAGGCAGTTGCTCCCCATGTGTGTAAAGATGCATTGGTTGGAAAACAGGCAGTCATGAGTAAACTGAGAGGCGTTCTCCAACTCAGATCCCCCACATCCGTCGAGAAAGACATACATTTACCTTCGTCCATGGCAGGGAAATTATCAGAAACGAGAGCTTTCCCACGCAATATTTCGGGTGGAATACAGTAACCAATAGAAAGCGCCTCAAATGTATTCTCTGGATAAGCAGCATTTATCTTTTCTGCAAATGCTATTTCTTCAGGAGTAAAATTTATTGCCCCTATAATTTTCATATTATCATATTGTAAATCAGACAAACACTTATTATTAAGGAGATTAGAGACCCCTGAATTAAAAATAATTTCTACGCTTGTCCCTGTCATCAAGGCTGCACCTCTAGCAATATTCTCGACACGTCCATTAATTTCTCTCAGCGTATCTGGAAACCGAGCACGCAAACAATACCACACTTCCGCTTCATGAGGGACGATATTGGGAGCTTTTCCTCCATTCGTAATTACATAATGCATACGCACATCTGAAGGAACGTGTTCTCGCAAGTAGTTAACACCAACATTCATCAATTCCACAGCATCTAATGCGGATCGCCCCATATGAGGCGCAGCCCCAGCATGAGAGGACAAACCATGAAAACGGAATGTAATATCATTTAATGCTACAACACTCCCTTTCGATGCAAAGTTTACAAACATCGGATGAAAATTAAAGGCAGCATCTAAATCATCAAAAAGACCCGCTCTCGCCATAAAAGTCTTACCATTTCCAGCCTCCTCCGCGGGACATCCGTAATAACGGACAGTACCAGAAAAGCCCGATTCCTTCAACCAGGTCTTGACTGCTAATGCGGCTGCAAGGTGAGCTACTCCCAAAAGATTATGTCCGCAGGCATGTCCAGGACTTCCATCTACCAACGGTTCAATAGTATCCTGAACTTTCTGAGAAAGACCAGGTAAGGCATCATACTCCCCGGCAAAAGCAATGATAGGTTTTTGACTACCCCATTCTGCGATGAAAGCAGTATTCATTCCGGCAATATCCCATTGGATGTGAAAGCCATTCTCTTCTAAAAAGTCAGCTTGAAGTTTGGAAGAGAAAAATTCTTGAAAGGAAAGCTCCGGTTTCAACCAAATCTGGTCGGAGATATGGGTGAATCGTTGTTCATTTTCTTCAATAAATTCCAGAATATCTTGCTTCGTTTTCATAATTTATGCCTTTACTTCTAAAGTTTTGATAACGGTTCAGTTGGAACAAGGAATCCAAATTGCTGCTGGAATTTTGACAACGCGGAATCAACAGCTTGTTTACCCATCTCGCCAAACCGTTCAATAAGAATGGTTGAGAGCGCATCATATAAATCAGCAGTATGAAAGGCAAAAGAACGCCTTGCACGATTGCCTACTTGGCGTCTCATCCAATAATAACGTATTCCATTGATCCAGTTCATTGAACCATCGTAATAATGAAACTCACAATGGTCGCCACCGTTAGAAAGTGTTCCATTGACAGCGAAACGAAATTCGGGGTTAAAACCTTGCAAAATGGCATCATCCACAACCCGACAATAGAGACAACCATATTTGATCACATCAAATTTCTGCCAAGTTTTATACCAAGCGCAATCTGTCACGTTCACATGAAGATAGGGAGTCTTTTGAATAATTTTCAGCGTATTTAGCGAGGTATCAATTTCGCTATAAACAAGATAGGCTACTAAATCATTAGGAACGTGGTCATTGCCAGTACGCTCTGCCATACGCTTGCCGCGCCGCTCTCCATAGCGGCGAATACCCTCCAGGATAGCAGATTCCCCTTTATTGCCAAAGCATACTATTGCTTCACGAGCTATATCAGCAAATAACATTGCATGGTGTTCCAGTGTGACTGTTATCATTATTTTATAGTCCAATCAAGGTGATGATCGATTAGAACTGCCTCACCCGGTACACCTCTCTCGTTCCATCCCATCATAGCATAGTACATAAGCACCGCTTGATGGAATACTTGACGATCAAGAATATCCCCTTTACGCGGACCAGATTCAATTGCTTCTTCGTAAAAGCGATCTGGAAGTATATCCGATTCTGAAGTGATCCCTTCACGCTGGTTATATATCCGCATAAGATGTAATCGCTTTTCGCCCATGCGCATAATCTCGTAATCGCTTGTTTCCCAACCAGTAACTGCGGCAAGCATTGACGCCATATCAGGGAGCGAAAGAATACGGGTCGGCGATGTGGCAAAGTTGCATAAATCCAATGTATCCACTCCTGACCAAAGCGTAATTAAGGACTTAAAGTTTGCCACTTTCTTTTTCCCCAAATAATTCATTGGAATGCGCTCGAGAATACCAACTGTCCGGGATAGGTCCATTGTATGCTGCCAACCAACATTCGTATCATAATCCCAGTCATGTTCACAAATATCATAGCGTGGACCAATCGGTGCAATTGCATATCCCAATGCCAAATTTGTCTGCGAACGTGGTTCAAAACAAACCATTTCCAAACCTTTGACTTGCATAGCATATCGTTCTGCACCATTACCAATTCGTTGGGAAGCAAGACGGGTACCTTCGGCAAATAAATCACCTAAAGAACGGCGTCGGATAATATCCATTATCAAATTTTCAGCACCATCCTTGTCACCAAATTTCACAGGCTGTGCCTCAACGCCACTTAGAATCCCGCGTTCAAATAATTCCATAGCAAAAGATAGCGTGAACCCGAGAGAGACGGGATCTAGACCATATTGATTGCAAAGGTTATTTGCTCGCAGAACCCAATCGAGATCAAGAATACCAAGGTTGATTCCTAGCGTACCTGTAACTTCTTGATGTACACCAGAAGCGCGCTCGTCAAGGCTAGCATCATTTAATGGATGGATAAATTTAATACAACTATTTGGACAGCCAGGACAGAACCCATCCGCACGAAAACGTTTTAGAAACTCTTCTTCTTTATAACTTTCTATTCCCGCAATCGTTGAACGCGAATAATTATTGACACATAGAGCACAGTCTACACCATGCAAATATAACCAACATGAGAACCCAGGCGGTTCCTTCTGCCAGCGGGTGAGTGGATTTACAAGGACTTTTTGTTGATACCGATTAGTAATTTGTCTAGCGCGTTCTTCATCTGCCAAACTTGGAGTAACACCACCATGCAAAACCAATGCCTTTAATTTTTTTGAACCCATTACCGCACCAGGACCCATACGCGATGCTTGATAGGTACGATCGGTAACGATCGAAGCAAACCGTACTTTATTCTCGCCGGCAGGACCAATAGCAGCAACATGAATATCGCTACCCTGATCTTTTTCCAGACGGTCAACCGTTTCTCCCACTGTCAAACCCCACAGGTGAGATGCCGATTCAAAGTTTACCTGTCGACCCTTGATTATGATTGATATAGGCTCCTCAGCAGCACCAGAAATAACAATAGCATCCGCACCGCTCGCTTTCAAGGCAATCCCAAAAGGACCTTCAACACGTGATTCACCAATGCCAAAAGTAAGCGGACTTTTTGCAGCAATTGTAAAACGCGGCAACCCGGCTTGGAAATGACCTGCTACAACTGAAGAGGTAAAAATGAGTAAATTATGCGGTGAAAAAGGATCAATCCCAGCTTCAGTTTTTTCTAAGAGCAGGCGTGTCGCTAATAACCCACCACCAGGATATTGACGAAAAAACTCCTCCGAACGCTTTTCGTAATAATAAGACTTTTCGTTAAGATTAATCCAAAGAATCGTTTGGTTATATCCGTAAGTCATTTTTTCCTCCATTGAAAGTGGATGGATCATGAGTACCGATTCTATCATACATCT